>JAEOTV010000204.1 GCA_016839635.1 Promethearchaeota archaeon
GTCCGAAATGGACAAATTCAGCATCGCACCAGGAATCGTATAAAGAACTTGAAAGCGACATTCTTATTCCGAACCATTTGAAAACTATTATGTCCATCCAAGGAAGAGGCCAATTTCGTACGAGCCATAAGGCAATTTTTTTTAATTCTTTCCGCAAACACCAAAATTCGAAATCAGCGCTGCCCTTTTCAGCCTTAAAAACTCCTTCTTTTGGTTTATGAATCAAGTTTATTAAGAGTAGAAACAGTTTACTGAAAATCAAACAACCAAAAATAAATATAAACCACATAAAAAATATTATCGCTGGTAAAAAAAATACCATCAAAATCCAGTTCGTAACATAATAGGAATATGTATAAAATATTATAGAGTCTAACATCCCAGAGAACCAAAAAATAGGGATATAGATAAATAAAAATTTTAGATTAATTCTACTTATTGCGCTACTTGTGACAAAATTAATTGATAAATCTTTTTCTCCTTCTTCATTTAAGTTTTGTATTCCAGTTGTTGAAGATTTAGTTGGTTCTTTAACTTCTTCTATTTGTTCTAAACTGTGTGGGTCTAATTTCAAATATCTCCTTATTTTTCTTTTAAATAATCTCTGGAGTGGTTTTGCCCCCTCTGAAAAATAATAGCAATTTCCTTTTAGAATACTGTGTTTTGGGGTTGAAGCGAATGGTAACAAATAAGAATTACTTGATACTTCAGAACCTGGGCCAATACAGTTTTTTGCCGCAGCGGTAACATTATCACCTACTTTAATTTTAAAGTAAGCAATATTCCCGAATATACCTTCAACTAAATGACCAGTAAATACTGAATTAACACCAATATAGCAATCTTTCCCGATTTCTAAAAATCTATCATTACTAACAGATTCTTCCATTGTCGTTCCTTTGCCGATTTTGCTTGATTTCATAAAATTATAAAACCAAGGCAACAACCATGGAAAAATTCCTTTAGTAAAAGCATTTTTAGGGTATTTCATTATAAATGATTTTATATGATAGTAATTTAATATTTTACTTGGTATGTTTCGTGGTATAGTTCCAGATTTGCTTGGAGATCTCTTTTCTGCTAATCTCCAAAACATGCGAGATACAATAGCAACCAGAAATAAGCGAATTAAATAACATGCGATAATAACTAATGGCATAGATATTAATGCCAAAAGGGATTCCCAGTTAATAAAAAGAGAAAGGAAATTTGTGATTGCTAAAAAGTGAGGTACAAAATAGTATAATATGTATGCTATGAATAATAATACCGGGATTAAATAAGAAATAAGTAAAATCGCAAATAAAACGAAAAGATACCAAAAATACTGGAACTTAATTTCTTCTTTAACAACTTTTTCATCTGAGTCATTTTCAATCACTTGCGTCTCAACTTCTACCATATTAATCCTAACAAAGCGCTATTATATAAAATCTATAAAGTATGTAAGTTATTTTTTCTAAACAATTCGATCCTAAAAATGTTATCAATTTAAAAAACAATCTTATGAAATCTTAATCTCTTTATTTAGAATTATCTGGTTATAAGTTATATTAAACAATCATATTTGAATTATAGTTTTAATGTGATCACGGCTTTCTTGGTAAGAAGCAAATGCTTCTTTGATATTATCTAATTCAAATCTTTTTGAAATTAATTTATTTACTTGTATTTCTCCCGATTTTAATCCTTCTATAGCCTTTTCAAACGGACCGCATCGACTACTATAAAGGGTTAATTCTCTAACCACAATATCTGTCAAATTGAGAATTATATCAATTCCATGTGTACTTTTTATATGAAGCTTTCCTCGAGTTTTACAAGAGGCAATAATATCTTTGATCACTTCTGGATTTCCAGTGGCATCTACTACAATATCTGCTCCCAATCTACTTGTCAAACCTTTAATTTTGTTTGGTATATCTTTACACTCCAACCTATTTATCATATAATGAGCTCCAAATTTTTTGGCTAGAGCAAGTTTTTTTTTAGAACCATCCACTACGATTAGTTTTAATCCTTTCGATAATGCTACTTGCGTTAACAACAAGCCTAACTTACCGAGACCAAATATAGCTAATATTTTATCGTTTTGTTCTAATGTCATCGTTTCGAAGGTTTGGTAAGCTGCAGCTAGGGGTTCGATAAACGTTGCATCATCATATGGAATAGAATCAGGGATTTCATGCAACAAATATGATTCTAATGCAATAAATTCTGCTAAAGCACCATCTACATCAATTCCAATAGCTTTACGAGATATACATTGACTATATAGACCTCGTTTACAATAATAACAATTAAAATCAATATTGCTGTTTATTTCAGATGTGACCCTTTTATTTAACCAAGTATGATCAACTTTTTCACCTACTTTTACAACTTCTCCAACAAATTCATGACCTAGAATAATTGGAGTAGGTGTTGGTAAATGGCCATTCACGATTGCTAAATCTGTTCCACAAATACCTACTGTCTTTACTCGAACTAATACTTGAGAATCATTTATAATTGGTTCAGCGACCATTTCAATTTTGATGTTTTTACCATCAAATATAGCTGCTTTCATCACTTTATCA
>JAEOTV010000205.1 GCA_016839635.1 Promethearchaeota archaeon
TAGAGCCAGAAAAGTCAGAATAACTGCCTGCCGGTGTTAGAAAGGCGATAAGTGCAATGATTCCCCCAACAAGTGGAAATGCATAGTCATAATCTTTTATATTGGAAGGAGTTTTTACAATTGAAGTTGGGTAATCAGGTTTCAATTGCTTAAGATCAGTTGAACATTTATCACAATAACGTTGGTACTCACTTTTTAATATATGACCACAAATAGGACAGGAACGAGATACCTCCTCATTGGGTTTTATATTTTCCATTTTTTTTTACTTTACTTATATTTTTTTAATATCAATATGAAAATTTTTGTCTAAGGTCTCAATAATTCATTATATATTATAAATCCGATTCTTTTTATTGATATTTGAGAGGATTAAATTAAGGTTTTACTTTTCAGAATATTAAAAAACAAGTTCTTTCATGATATTATAAGTGAATTAAATTTACTACATTAAATACAAATTATTGGTTTTTAAATTGAAAGCCCTTTTAAAATCTTTTAATCTTTCTGATGATGTAATTAACATTTATCTCAATGGCTTAGGAAGGTTTCCATATACGTTTAGTGAAATTCAAAGTATGGTACCAAATGTCCCAGAAAAACAAGTTAGACAAATTCTTGATGATCTCATTGAAAAAAAATTAATTTTACTTGTTACTCCAAAATATTCAGAATCAATACCGCACTATTTCATTATTCCTCCATTTTCAGCAATATTGAATAACATTAATGATTTAGCTGAGGTTTCTGATGTAAAAAATATAAAAGAATCAGAAAAGAATCCTAGTGTGGAAAAATTTCGGGAGACTCTATATCAAGATCTAGAAAAAATCAGTGGCGATTTAATTGAGTTACTTAGTAATAAAGATAAATCTGGTCAAACAATGGAAATTTTATCTGAGGTTGAAGAAAATGTAAAAAAATTTGCTCACGTCATATTAAATGATGTTATTAAGATGATTTCGCCTCTTAGAATGCAATCTGCTGTCGACGCTCGTGATTTTACCAAACTTATCTCCTCTATTAAACAAAAAGTCTCAGAATCAGAAGAAATTGTCGCTAGCATGTTTTCTCAATTTAGAGATATTGTTAAAAACTTAGGTTCTCCTGACATACAAGCTGACGTTGACGCATTTAAAACATTCATAAGAGGGTTAGGAGAATCAATTGATAAAGGAGCTCAGGAACTATCAATAGGCGCGGGTACTCCCTCTTCAGATAAACTTCAAGCAATTGAAAAATCGTTGTATACTATTCTAACAGAATATATTAGCTTAAATAAGGATTCATTAGATAAGTTTTGGACTATAAATAGTTATGAAAAGATTAAAGAAATCCTCTCAGTCCAATTAGAAAAATGTACAAATGAAATAATAATCATTGTTCCTACGATCGAAGATTTTATTCCGTTGGAGAATTTTAACTTGGATTACTCAGAAGATCTTAGTTTAAAACAGACAGCACCACAGAAAAAATCCACGCAAAAAAAACCAGTACGTACTGGATCTTCTATAACTAAAAAACAAAAAAAAGAAATCGAGGAAAAAATTGAACTTATAGCAAAAAAAGTTGGAGAACTTAAAGGATTTGAATTAAGTCATGATATTGCTGATTTATTATCAACAGTTTCGGAAATCAATCCAGAATCTGTTGTTATTGACAGTATACAGGATTGGTTGAATAGGCTTTTAGTTATCAGAAAACATTTAGATTCAAACACTCAATATTTACTTTTGGAAGACATTGAAAAATGGAAAAACAATTTCCCAAAAGTTAAGAAAACTGAAAAGAAACCCGAAGAAGAAGTAGTAGATGAGTTAAAATCAAAGCTCTCTAATGGAAAATCTACTGAAGGAACTCAACCTGCGGGAGTAATCATAAAAATTATTGCGTCAGATTCTCATGAAAATAAACATGCACTTGCTCTTGCTAAAAAAGGGGATGTAGAATATTTACAACTTAAAAAGAATAACCTTTTTGCTGTAATAGGTGATAATTCATCTTTAGTTTTTGGAGTTTATCAAAAAAATAGTAATAAATCTGCTTTTGAAATAAGTGGGTTCTTTACAACTTACAAACCAATAATTGAGGTAATTACTCCAATAATTGTCGAAATTGGTAGTAAAGCAAGGTATCCTCAAGAAGTTGAAATAAATAGAGGATTTAATGAAATTATTGAAAACATTAATGATTTTAATGGCAAAAAGATTGCAAAAAGGTTAAAAAACTTATTAGATGTTGCATTTGAAAGGGATGGAATCTCTCTTGACATTTTAGAACTTAAATTATTAATAGGGAAATTAAAAAAACTATACCAACCTTTAGATAATGAAATGAAAGAATATGTTATAAATGAGCTTAATACACTGAATAAAAAATTCTCAACTTTAGAATTAATTTATCCCCCTGAATTTAGACTCCCAATTTCTACAGAAGAAAGTAAAAGTGAATTAGAGTTAGAACCTATTCCACTTAAGATTGAACCCCTCGATCCAGAGAAACTTGATAATTTATTCGAATTGTTCCTCGAAAAAATTGATGATCTGAAAGGGGTGGAAATTGGCAATCAAATCGATAAATTCATGGAAATTGTATTAAATTTGCAGGGATATTCTAATATTATTGAATGGAAAAAGAGCTTGCGTGATGTAAATGAAACACTGGATGAACCATTTAAAGTAAAGATTAAAGAAGATCTTTTAAGTTGGAAATTAGGAATATTACAGCAAACCTCCGCCTCACCACTACCATTAAAGACAGAATCTGCTGGAACTCATGAATATTCAACACAAGAAAGTCCTTCATCAATTTTTGAAGAAGAATATATTAGTCCTGGATTAGCCCAGTCACAATTTGGAGCTGAAGCAGAATCTTCATCTATGGAAGAAGAAACTAAAATTGATCCAAAAACAGAAATGAAGGAATTGTTCAATAAAATCCAAGCAAAATTAGGTGAATTAAGTGGAGTTGAAATAAGTAAAACAATGCAAAATATTATTGACATAATATTAGAAACCGAAGGCTATTCTATGACACTTAAAGGTGTAAAAGATTGGATAAGTAAACTCCGAAAAATTAAAGGTTCAATTGAAAGTGAAGTTAAAGATGAGTTTTTACTCGACTTCCTAAAATGGAAAGAAAAATATTTTGGAGAAGATGATGAAACCACCTTAGATTTTAGTCCTTCTTTTGAGATGGTAGAAGAATCTACTGAAATAAGTGAAAGCAGAAATGGTGGAACCTTGAAGGATAAATTTAACGGTTTAATCGATAACACTCAGAGCCTACAAGGGGATGAATTAAGTAGTGATTTACAAAGTATCGCAGATATTCTTATACAATCTCATGGAGCAGTTGCAGTGAATGTAATAAGACAATGGATTAGTAAATTACGTTCTATAAAAGAACCTTTAGAAGAAGAAATTAAAGAGGACTTTATAACTGAAATAGAAAATTGGAAAGAGAAATTTGTTTAAA
>JAEOTV010000206.1 GCA_016839635.1 Promethearchaeota archaeon
TGGTTCTTTTAACATTTGATTTTTCCAATATTTTTTTGATTTCTGGTCTAGAATCTAATTTATCCTCTGGAATAGCTAATTTTCCCCCTCGAATAGGTTCCATAATTATTAATGCTATATTCTTACTCCCCGCATATTCTACTCCTTTAATACCTGCTTGATATTCTAAATCAAGATAGTTAAATTGAATTTGGCAGCAATCCCAATTATAATAATCAATTATTTCTTTAAAAACTTCAAAATTATCATGAAATGAAAAACCTATATATTTAAATAATCCTTTCTCCCTTGCTTTCTCCATTTTTTCAATTAAATTTAATTTTTTAATTTTCCTAAGACGGCTCTTAGTCAAACCATGGAATAGATATATGTCAGGTTTAGTTTGTAATCGATCGATTTGTTCACTAAGAAATTTATCAAAATCTTCACTTTTCCTTACCGCCCACATAGGTAATTTTGTAGTAAGATGCACTTTCTCACGATAACCATCCTGAAGCGCCTTTCCTACAATTACCTCACTTTCCCCATTATGGTAAGGATATGCAGTATCGATATAATTTACTCCATTATCAATAGCGTAACGAATCATTTTAATTGCTTCTACTTCATTAACAGTAGTTTGATCAATCATAGGAAATCGCATGGCTCCAAATCCAAGAACAGATACTTCCCAGTCAAGGGATCCCATCTTTCTATATATCATCTTTTAGTTCAATTCCTTTTTATGATAGATAATTTAATTTTGAAGGATAATTGAAATTTATTATTAATTTTTTTCAAGAAATTAACTTTTCATGATCATTGAGACAAAAATATTGTGCAGATATTATAAGTCTTAATAAAATAAGCTCCTCAAAATAAAACTAATTTAAATGCCGAATTAGTAAATGTTCACTGTTTTTTCTTTTATAAAGATCGGACTGTTATCTAGTAAAATAAGAATTATTTAAAAAGTGATTATGGATGGCCATTGATGTAGATTTAACAATCGATTTAAATTTAACTGAGTGTCCTTTTTATCTATCATGCACACTTCCAAAAATACAATTTTTATGTAAAATCCCTGAGTGTAAAAACTGTCCCGATTATATTTCTAGCTTACAGAAAATTAGAAAATAAAAACCTAAAATTTCTTTGTAATTTGGTTTCTATATTTAATATATTTCTTCAAATCTTTGATTTTTTCAAGCTTAAAGCGTTTTAATCCTAATGCTGGCATAGTAAATTCATAAATTTTTTCAATAAATATGACAATTAAGAAAGCAGTAGCACCCCATATCGTATATTTCTGATTTTCTTCATCGATATAATTAAAGTAAAAAATAGGAAACTTTTTATCCTCTATGTCAACAGCCTGTTCTCTAAAATTGGTTTTATTTGTGAAAAAATCAATTGGAATTTTTAAGATTCTTTGAACTTCTCTCTCATCTCTTACTAAGCCTTGATTTTTATCAATAATTCCAAAAAATGGTGTGATGATATAACGTGTCATTGTAGGAAAATCATCTAAACATCCTAAAACATTAATTTTTTCACGAGGCACACCTATTTCTTCTTCCGTTTCTCTTAATGCTGTGTCTCTTAAATTTTTATCAAGTTGGGGGTCAAATTTCCCTCCCGGAAATGACATTTCTCCCCGATGTCTTGTACCCTTATCAGAACGATGAATTAAAACTAAATCATACGGTTTATCTATATATGGAATTATTGTAAAAAGCACAGCAGAACTTGTAAAAAAATTATCTTTAATTGAGACTCGTAATGGAGATTTGCATGGATATAAAGCTTTCTTAATCAAGTCTCTATTAAAAATTAAGTTTGCTTTATCCATTTGTTTTAGCAAAAATTTTAAGATATTATATATTAAAAAACATAATATTGTATTCTAATAAAGTTTTTACAAGTGTTTAACTATGAAACTTCCGAAGGAGATTAAAGATAAAAAAGAATTAACCGGATTGGCTAAAAGTAGAAAATGCTCCATACAAGGTTGTGGAGAAATTGCTATTCGGTCACTTTCAGAAAACTCTTGGAAGAAATATATTGAAAAAGCAGGTCTAAAATTTAATAACAATTCTTTTCATAAGATTTATTTGTGTAAATCCCACTATAATCAAGCTAATAAATATAGGAAATCGCAAGAAAAGATATTTCAGAAAAAGGGATTCTTAGATGATTCGGCAGCAGCTAAAAAAGGAAAATGGGAATATTAAGGAATTAAAACCATTTCTTCATAAAGAGAATTTAATATTAGATGTTGTCCTTGAATAATTCCTATCACTAAAAGTGATAATCCTATTAATAAAACTATTATAGCAATTAATTTATTTCTCATATTTATCGACTTTTAAAATATTTGATAATAAAATATTTTTACGAAAAAACCTATTTTGTTAAATCTTCTAGAGTTTTAATTTTGGTTTCAGTTTTTCTTAATTTTAAGTCAAACTCTTTATCCTTGTCCTTAAACTCATCTTCTGTTATCTCTTTTGCATGAAATCTCCCTTTATTAAGTTTTCGTTCACTTGATAATTCTGCTTTTTCCAATTTTAAATCCTTGATCCATAATTTCATTCCTCCTATTAAATCATCTTTCTCCTTTTCCAGATCAGATTTTTCTTGTTTATATTTTTCTTTTAATTTATCAAAAGTCTCAGCGTCAACTTTGTGTAATTTATGTTCTTTTGAGAGATTTTCAAGTTGAAATACTTTAGTATCAATATCATTTGCTATTCTTTGAACAATAAAAGGTTCTTCTAAATTTTGCTTAATTACACTCTCTTTTTGTTTCAATTCGTCTATTAGAGTTTTTAATGCTTCCAATTTTACAGTAATTTCTTTTTTAAAATTGTGGTCGTACTCATATTTAGGATCTTTAGTAGATTTAGAAAGTTCTGTTAATTTTTCAACAAGAACTTTTTTATTTAGTTGGATATCATTATACTCGATATAATAAACCATTTGTTCTTTTACTTCTTCTGGAAGCGGTTTAACATCTCCTGTTTCTTTAGCTTTTTTAAATATACTTATCTTGAGAGGTTTTGGTTCCTCATCTGTTACTTCTTCTTCCTCTTCTATTATATCTAACTTCTTTTCAACTAGCTTAGCTTTTTCGTCTTTCTTAGCTTCCTGCATTATTGGTTTCTTTTCTCGCTTAGGCAGATCAGCAAGCTGAGGTTTACCACATATAATACAGAATTTATCGGAAGGTTTCGTAGGATTTCCACAATAGGGACAAAATTTACTCATAAATTCATCAATTTGAAGTTGTTTTAATATCCTTTATTTAAGTAAAAATATAACTTTAATTATAAGTCTATTAGAGTCCAATATTTAAAAGAATTATTATGCTATTCTTCATGTTTCTTTCTTTTAAGACTGTCAAAAAATCTAATAACCATATAAATCTCAAAATATTTTTTGAAATACGTAAAATTTTATATGATGATCAATAAAAAGGTATAAATTTTGTTAATTTTTTAAGTTAAGAAAGATGGAAATTGAAAATAAAATCCCAATTCACATTGGATTATTTGGACATATTGATTCTGGAAAAACTAAAATTGCTTCAGTACTAAGTCAAATAATTTCCACAGCAGGTATTGATGCACATCCTCAAAGTAAAGAACGTGGTATTACCATTGATTTAGGATTTACGAGTTTCTTACTTGATAAATACTTAGTTACATTAGTAGATGGCCCTGGCCATGCTGATTTAATAAAAATTAGTGCTTCCTCTGTAGAAATTATTGATTGTAGTTTAATCGTTATTGATATTAATAAAGGTCCCCAAGTTCAAACTGGAGAACATCTAATTATGGTAGAATCTCTTAAGATAGATAAAATTATTGTTATTCTCAATAAGATTGATCTATTCAGTGGTAATATTGAAGAAGAAATAAAAAGAACACGAGAATTTTTTGGTTCAACCTCTTTTGGATATGATGTACCTATTTTTGCGGTTTCTGCTAAAAATAAGATGGGGTTTGAAGATTTAAAAGAAGGGATCTTAAAAACTATAGAATCTTTAAAAGTTGAGAGAAATATAAAAGGAGATGTTATAATTCCTGTTGATCACCATTTTCCTATAAAAGGTATGGGTGCGATACTAACTGGTACAATATTGAATGGATCTTTAAGTATAAATCAAAATTTGGAAATTGTGCCTATAAAAACCTCCGGTAGAGTTAAAAACATTCAGATATTTCACCAAAATGTCAACTCAGCAAAAGCAGGTGATAGAGTTGGGATTAATATTAAGGGGATTGATTGGAAAAAAGTTTTTCGGGGTTGTTATGCTACATCTAATCCTAATGCTTTTGAAAATTGTGATATAATTGAAGTAAAAGTAAATAATAATCCATTATTCAAACCTAAAACAAGTTTTGGAACTCAAATGCATATTACTATAGGAATGTTTACTACCACAGGAAATATTTATCCATACTATGAATTGGATGGAAAGAGAATTCAAACAATAGTAACAAATAAAGATCGAGGATTTAAAGCGATAATCTTATTTAAAGAAAAAGTTTTAATTAGGAAGAAGATAATGTTTATGTTGCTCAGCCGATTAGATTTACCTCCAACTACTTTAAGAATATTAGGATCGGCAAAATTATTGAAAATTTACAACGAACCACCTACATTTTATAAATACAAAACTAAAAAAGGAATTATCAAAAATCCTGATCATCCTGAAGGAATCATTTGTACTGGTTTAGCACAAAGCGCTGTTGGTGCGAAAAAAATTATTGGTAAAGTTTTAGAACCACCTTTTACCAAGATTTTGAATACATTTGGTACTAAAGGTGCTGTTATAGTTGGTATTAGAAACGAAAAAAAACTAGCAAAGAAAGGAGATTCAGTATTTCTCAAAGAATTAAGAAGCTTTCAACTAAAAAACATTTAAATTTTTAAAAATTAATATTAATTTAAGAGAAGTGTTTAAAATGGAAAAAGCAAAAGAATCTGAAATTGATATCAGCCAAGATATACTAGATGAGCTAATGCGGAATCTAGAAAATCTAGAAGCATCAACAGATTTAGAGGGATCCGCAGTAGTTTCAAAAACGGGGTTAAGAATTGCAAGTTCTGAAACTGCTGATGTTGTCTGGGATATTTATAGTGCGAGTCCAGCTACACTAATCTCTTTAGGAGAAAAGATTAGCCAAGGATTAGACCAGGGTGAATTAAGAGACATTGTAATTAGAGGGACTAAAGGTTATACGATAATTCTAGTTGGATCTGCTGAGAATAATTTCATGTTATTTACAAATTGTAAAAAAGGGTACAAATTAGGGTACTATTTTCATAAAATTAGAAAAGCATTTAGGGAAATGGAATCGGTTTTAAAAAAAATTGAAACAAAAGATATGAAGTATTAATTATTACTACTTATTCTCTAAGTTTTGCCTTAATTATAAGTAAAAGAAAATAAAAAAAAATCTTATCCAAAAATCCACTTAACTAAATCCCCATTTTGTAAATTATATTTATTTGCTGAAACTCCGGGAAATTCATCATTGATTGAAAACCGCCAATTTCCTTCAATGTTATCTATAGATTCTACTAGAATTCCCATATCTCCATAATCAGTATAATCTATTTCACACCAGCTTTTTAAAGCATCAAATGCAGTAGTATTATAATCAGACAATTCAAAATCTTCCCATGTCCTAATTGTACCATTTCCATAATCGACGATTAATGTAATTTCTTGAACGGCTCTCAAAGGTTCATTTACTTCACCTACTTCTATACTGAATGTGAATACAAAAAATGAAGCAAAGCTAGCACTTGCTAATATTGCGATTAAAGTAAATTTATTAAATTTCTTGAATTTTGTATTTACTCTTGAAATGATTAATGATGTGGACATTAAGATTATACCTATTGACGAGATAATTATGTAGGGTAAAGACTTTAGTAGAAGATTACTTGGAGTTCCATTATTTTCCTCTTTAGACTCCCAAGGTGTATAATCATCAATAGCCATTTCAAGTAGATAGCTCCCTACAAAAGTTTCTACCCAGAGTAAAATTCCTGTTCGTTTTTCATAAATTAGATAAGTTCCTTGACCTCCTCCATCTTGATCAAACGTGATCTTAATAGTTAATTCTGTTTCTTCAACAGAAACTAACCCATTAACGAAGCCTGATGCTTCCTGTAGTGCTAATTTCTTTACACTGGTCAAGTTATTCATTATATGAAGGAGAAAACCCGGTTGAAAATTATTATAACCAAGAGTAAGAGCCCAACCTAGCTCACTATTCGATCTATTGTTAAGTGTAAAATTTGTTAATAAGATACTGGAAATGTTTTCAACTATTTCAATATCAAACCAGGGAATGGGACCATCAATAATATTACCCCAATCGTTTGGATCTTTATTGTAATAACCTGTAAAATTCACTATTATTTGTCCACCAGAATTAGTTTTCCAATCACCTTCATAAGAATTTCCTGGCCATGGTGTAAAATTATACCATCCAACCGCTCCGCCAAAATTATCTACGTTATAAATGAAGCTTGATGTATAATCAAGAGTAAAGTTTAAAGATTGAATTTCAAGCAAGTATCCAAAAATACTAGTTTTCGCCCAGACTAATAGCCCAGACTTTTTATCATATATTAAATCAGTCTGCTGGCCACCACTTATTTGGTTAAAACCAATATAAAGGAAATTGTAAGTTTCTTCTATTTCAATTTCACCAACAATATCATATAATCCCCCTGGATCTGCTTGCCATGTCGCGAGTTCTTTAATTTGTGTGAGATTCTCATTTGGGATTAAAAAACCTGATTGAAAGTTATTAAACCCAAGAGTTAATGCTCTGGCGACTTCACTATTAGATCTATTATCTAAAGTAAAGTTCATATTAAGAACACCTAGATTATTTTCTAATATATCAATATCATACCAAGGAATAGGATCTTCAATCAAATTCCCCCAATCATTTAAATCCTTTTCATAAAATCCAGTTAGATTAATCCTTATTTGACCACCAAGATTAGACTTCCAATCTCCTTCATAAGAATTACCCGGCCAAGGCGTAAAATTGTACCAACCTACTGAATCTCCGAATTGAGATACTTCATATACATATGTACGATTGAAATCAAGATTTTGATAATAAGAATCTGCTATTGTACCCTCGGCTTTAACAATTGGGACAGATGCTGAAAAGATTAATTGGATGAAAACTAATACAGCAATTAAATATATGGTTTTCTTTATATTTTTCATAATTTTAGAACCATAACAAGTGTTATTTTTAATATTTAAATTAAGTTAGGATAACTTACCATATTATCCCAGATATAAATTTATGAAGGAAACACACTATTTAAAGATATGGTAAATTATCCTACAGAGTTCCAACCTTCTACTCACAAGAAAATGAATCTAGTGATGATATAAGATAATGTAATTTTCATGAGTTAGAGTTAAAAATGAGTGATAAATCTGCTTATAATAAAAAGTAAGAAATTGAAAAATATAAAATTTTTATAGAATATTTTTATTTTTAACCTTTTGTTTTAATCCTTGTAAAGCTTTAAACCATGCATTTTCAAAATAGTTACGTGCTTCTTGCCAATCATCATTATTTCTCCAACCTGTGTGGAATAAATGTAATATTGTTTTAGTAGGATCACTTTTGTTATCAGAAAAAAATACTATTATATGAGTAAGTGGATCAGCTGTATTCATAAACTTTTGAAATTCAACTGGACCCTTCCAATCAAATGCAATGAATCGATTTCTCTCAATTCCAGTAATTCTGCATCCAATTGTGCTGTTTATCTGTTTATTTTTTGGGTCCCAAAAAAGCTCAAATTTACCTCCAAGTTTAGGATCCACATTAGCTTCTTCAGATAACCATTTTTCTAGGAAGTTATTAACCGTAAACATTTTATAGGCAGTGTCAATATCACAGTCCAATTCCTCTTTAATTAAAATTATGTTTTCCATTTTAAAATACCAATAAAGTAATTAATAAATTTTATAACATAATGTTATAAAGTATTAAAAAGTAACAAATGTTTATAATATTTAAACTAAATAGTAACTAATTTGTAATATTGTGAGGAAATTGGAAGTCTGGGAAGATTTGAACAATATGAAAAATTGCCCGATTGAAATAGCATTAAAATATTTAGGAAAGAAATGGACGATGCAAATAATAAGGGATTTTTTTAAAGGGAAAAAGAGATTTTCAGAGTTTCTAAAATCAAATCCTCAAATTAGTACCAAGATGCTATCATTCCGTTTAAAGGAATTACTTGAATCAGGTTTAATTGAAAAAATGGTAATTTCAACTACACCAGTGAAAGTTGAGTATTTCTTAACACAAAAAGGAAAAGCACTTAATAAAGTTCTCTTCCAATTAGCTGAATTCTCTCTTAATAATTACCCAAATGAAGTATACTTTAAGAAACCTAAATCGGTAAATTCAGATATTTCAAATCTAAAAAATTTTTTTTCTATTTGATTTTTTAAACAAATTTGTCATTGGGTAAGTTATCCTACATATTTTTAAATTCCCTATCATTTTTAATAATAACTTCTATTCAAATATTTTTAAAAGAGAATATTGGAGCAAAAATCTGAAATTAAAGAAGCTAATGGGAAAGTTGAAGTAATTAAAACTGAACAAGAAAAGACAAATCATTCCATATGGTTGGAAAAGCCTTCTTTTCGAATTGCTTTAATTAGTAGTTTCACTGCATTAACAATTGTTATAGGATATTTGCTAATTCATATACCAAATGTAGAGCTTTTTACTCTATTTATTTTTCTATCTGGTTTTATATTAGGTAAAAATGAGGGTTATCTGGTTGGATCATTAAGTTCACTTATTTTTTGCTTTTTCAATCCTTTTGGTCCTTCTCCTCTCCCTTTATTTGTGTTTCAGATATTCCATTATTCTTTAACAGGAATTATTGGAGGTTTAATAAAATCTTTTATTCAAAAAAAAAGTTCATTTAAATGTGGGGGAGATTTTTACAAACCTTCCTTTATGGTATTATTTGGATTAATTGGTGCTTTAATAACTGCAAATTATCAAATAATATCGTCAATTATTCATGTCTTATCATTTTTAGGAACATTAAATGAATTTTTACCATACTTCCTTTCAGGATTAGTCTTTACTATAATACATATTATAGGAAACACACTTGGATTTATTTTTATATTACCCGGTTTAATACAGTTAACAAACAAGATGCTTGATTAGAAAAACCTAGAATATTAAAATATAGCTAGAAACGCTAAAGTGGAAGGAAGCATCATCACAATTATTAAAATTAAACAAATAAGTATGCAAGTATTTTTCTTTTTTCTCGGAGTATCAAAATCATCAATGTCCTCTTCATTTGTATTTACAGATTCCATTTTAAGGTCTCCTTAAAAATTATAACTAAATATTTTCAAGAAAGAATATTATTTAATTTGTGTTTTATTCTGCCTGGGATAATAGGGTAATTTTACCTCCCGCAGCTTGAACTTTTTCAATCGCTTTTTTAGAGGCTTTATTCACTGTTATATTGATTGCTTTATTAATTTCTCCTTTACCAAGTATTTTTTGAATGTTTATTTCATTCAAA
>JAEOTV010000207.1 GCA_016839635.1 Promethearchaeota archaeon
CTACTGGTGATTGGGCAGGATTTACTGAATGGAAAAACGTTCTTTATCGGGTTTCTTCAGAAGAATTCGAAGATATTAATGCTATGAAAATGATTCAAGTTCCATTTAAAAAGGACGTATTAGATACTGAGGATTGTTTTGTCGCTGATTTAGGTAATAAAGTTTACATTTGGCAAGGTGCAGCTTGTACTGTAACTGAACGTGTTAGAGCTGGGCAGTGGGCTCGTGCTATAGATGCTGATAGAGCAGGATTACAACAAGAAACAATATATGAAGAAGGGGATGATGCTGAATTTTTTGCAGCTTTAGAGAGAGGGGAAGATTATAAAGAATCAGACGCTGTGCAGTTAAAAGCAGAATCCGTGTTAGAAGGTGTAGATGAAGATGACAAAGTTGCGGCAGCTATTCAACCAGAATTTAAGTCTGAAGTTAGAGATGTTTCTCCAGAAGAAGTACAAGCTGATATTTCTGATGTAAAAGCTTCTGGTGCAGCTCCAGGAATACCCGGAAGAACTGATTCTTCTATTCTTACTGTTGAAAAATTGGAAGGCCGCCGTAAGTGTCCTGAGTGTTCAACAGACGACCCTCATATGATTCATGAGAGCGTTGATAAGTCCAATATAGTTTTAGATTATCCGCGTGTTTATGGAAAAAAATATCTCTGCGGCCAATGCGGTTGTATTTGGCGTGAAAAATAACCCAAAAATATAAATTAAATGTTTTTTCTTTCCTTTTTTTTTAAAAACTCTAATTAAATTAGAATTGGCTAGTTTTTTTAAATAGACTATTAGTAATAAATATTAAATGAGCTAAATAAATTAAAGTCTAGAATAATCTTACATTAAGATTTTAGAAGATCTCTGCGCATTAATTTGATTTTCTTCTTTAGTTCAATTATTTCTTTATCTTTTTCTTCGATATCTGATTCTAATTTTAATTTTTCATCTTTTACTTTTTGAAGGTCGCCTAAAAACTGTTCTTCTTTTTGTTTTGTATCACCTGTCTTACTTTGTAATTCCTTCAACTGTTCTCTCAAGCTTTTTACATCTTGTGTTCTGTCATCAAGCATACTTCGCATATTAGCTAGCTCTAATTCAAACTTACCAGTTAGATTTCCTGCTTTTTTATGTGCTTCTTCCAACTTTTCTTCATAACGTTCAAGTAATTCTTGGCTAGTTATACTTTTTTGTTTTAATTCTTCAATTTCCATAGCTAAAGTCTTATTTCGTTCAACTTTCTTTTCGAGATCCTTCTTAACTAAATTGAATGTTTCTAGTTGTTGTTGAAGATCATGAATTTTTTGGTTAGAGGTTTTTAATTCATTCTCAATAGTGAAAATCTCTTTCTCTTTCTCAGTTATAATTTCATCCTTTTTTTCAAGAAGGACTTCAACTTTTTCAAACTTGGATTTTTGGATTGTATCATTCTCAAGATATTGTAATTGCTCTTTTAATTCTTTTATGAGCACTTCTTTATCATCCAATTTATTTTGTATATCCTGACTTTTCACTTGCTCCGATTGAAATTCCTCTAATTGAGATGTTAAATCTTTTATTTTTTCTTCTTGTTCAGTCGTTGTTGTATTGAATTTCGATGTTTGCTCCTCAAGAGTAGATGTCAAATTTTCAATCACATCATTTTTATTCTCAATTGTCTCATATAATTTTTGAACAGCTTGACTCTGAGTGGCATTATCTTCTGCTTTTTGAGATAACTCATGAACAGATTGTTCTAAATTTTGTATTGTTTCATTTTTTTCAGTAATTTCGCCGATTAATCTTTTGTTTTCTTCCATGAAGAAATTCAACTGTTCTTTAATGTTATCTTCTGTTTCAACGCTTGGTTCTTTTTCCTCTTCCTCTTCCACCCAACCGAGCTGGCCTAGGGCTTCAACAATCGATTTATCGCTTTCTTCCTCATGATCTTCATGTTCATCTGACATATATTTAAAATCACCTTTCGATCTATTAAATTTTTTTATTTTCTATATCTATATCCGAATTTTTTAAAAAGACAAATTTTCTATCAAGAAAAAATTTCGTAAGGTATCCAATACTAAGTGCAATAATAACACTGATCTCGAGTGGAGTATTCAGAAAGTTTTTTAGTAAAAATTGAATTCCCACATTCTCTATTGTAGTGAGAATAGCAAAACCAAAGTATTTGCTGAATTCTATAGAAGTTTCTTTTAATTCTGTACCTGATTTTTTAAAAACTATAAATTTATCTAAGAAGAACTTAATAAGATATGTAATTCCAACTGCTACAATAGAACCCATTAATTCTGGCATATTAAATGGGTTAATAGAACAATAAAATACCTGAAAAAATTCAATTGAACCTAGACTGGCGCAAATGATTGGAGCAATTATTTCATTTAACTTTTGAATTAAGTAATTAAGTCCAATCATAGCTGCTGCAAATATAAAGTAAAGCAGCATTTGTCTTTTAATATCATTTTTTTCAACCATAAATTACCACATATTATTTAATATTTAATTTTTCTCCACAATGATAACAATATTGTGCAATAGGTTCTGTTATTTCTCCTCCACATCTCTTGCAATATCTTGCATTCAGGTTTTTAGAACCCGTATATGATGAGTTCCGAGTTGATCTCTCTTCATAATCTTTACTTTTATTTCTTATTGTGCTAAAAGAAAAAGGTAAGAAGCATATAATTGGAATAAAGAAAAAGAAATCTATTAACAACGATAATACCAAAAAAACAACAAAAAGAGCAATGAAAATGATGTTTAATACAATGTTTCGCTTCATTATTATTTTAAACTAACATGAAAATAAAAAGATAATTATCTTGAATCTCTTATTCTTCAATTCGATCTTTCCATGAATCTTTTCTTGGTTCATCTGGTACATTTGAGGTAGCATATGATGAGAGTCCTACACCTTGCTGAGGGGAGACAAGCCCCATGATTTCTTTCACTGTACTTTGCGTCTTTCCTCCCATCCCTGTAAGTCTTTTCACTCCCCAGATAAGTAAGGAAAAAAAGATCGAGAAAATTAAATAAATTGCGACCCATCCACTCCCAAAAATTAAGAGAGGAAACGGTAACAGTCCGCTTTCATAATCTGCATAAATAAGTCCTAGCACCATAAAAATACCAATAAATATAATGCATCTTAAACACAAAGGTATCATTTGTTTCTTCATCATTATTTTCATGAATTGGGCAGATTCTTGCTGAATTTGGGCTAATTGTTGATAATCTCCCATAAGTTGAGCGTTTTTCATGCGTTCACGAAAATTTAACGCCTTTTTTCTCATGTCTTGCAAAGTCTCTTTCGTTAAGCCTAAATAATGATTAAGAGCCATTCCGAGTGCTATCATACCTAAAGTGATGAATATTATTTGAATAACTACAAAAACTTCTGAAATAAGCATAATTTATCACTATATTAGGAAAACAATGTTTTAAATTAAATTTTTTGAATTATTTTTATTTCAAAATTATTAGTTATTGGTAAATAAATTATCTTAACTTACCTTCTAAAAAACCTTTAATATATTTAGCATAAACTGTTTTCCATCGTGTTGGGATTGATGATGCGATAGCACACCCCAAACGACAATTGTTGCAGAAATGATAATTATCATGCATCTCCATTATTTCTTTAACTTTAGGAGAATTATAAATACTCGAGATAGGGAATTTTAATGCATTAAAGCTTAAAATTGGATGAATTTTGCATGGATAATTAATAAACCCATCATGACTAATAAATAAATATGCTTGTGCGACATTACAACGTAGAGTCTTTTGATTATAGTTTGGAGCGCCACCAAAACCTCCTTTCTCCACAACTTCAACACTTATCGGATCTGTTAAGATATTTCTATATTTTTTCCTTAATGAACGTATTAAATTAGCCCATGTAGATATTTCTGGTATCCTATCTTGAATATAATGGATTTGATAACTTTTATCAGGATAGTCCCTAATAATGTCTTCACAAGGATATAACTCAATCGAACATCCTAATCTTTCGGTTAATTGGCATATATCATCCAATAAATGGATATTATCTTTCATAACTACCGTACTGATAATAGGTTTGATATCCGATTTTTTAGCAAGTTTTATAGATTCAATTACCCTATCAAATACTTTAATTCCTCGCATTTTATCATGTAATTCTGCCGTAGGATAGTCCAGTGAAAGTAAAA
>JAEOTV010000208.1 GCA_016839635.1 Promethearchaeota archaeon
TATCGGAAAGACTCAAGATACAAATTCTAATTGGATGGCAAAAAGAATCACTAAGTTTGGACACCAAGTTAAAAGAATCACAGCAATCGGTGATGATTTAGATACTATTTCAAGTACTTTTAAAAAAATAGTAGAGCGAAAACCTGATTTAATTATAACTTCAGGAGGCATAGGTCCAACTTTTGATGATATGACTTTGGAAGGTATTGCTAAAGGCTTAGGAAGAGAATTGAAATTAAACAAAAAAGCCTATAAATCAATTAAAAAGGTTTATGAACGCGCTTATCATAAAGGTCTTTTAAAACTTGAGGGTATGACAAAAGAAAGAGAAAAAATGGCATATTTACCAAAAGGATCCACACCTTTACCTAATACTGTTGGTACTGCTCCAGGAGTCAAAATTATTGAAGGAGATGCAATAATTTTTATATTACCAGGAGTACCTGCAGAAATGAAAGCTATGTTTAGAAACATAATAATTCCTATTTTGAAGAAAGAAAAAGGTAATTTTGTGGAGAAAGGATTCACATTTATAGGAATAGGAGAATCTCAGATTGCGCCTTATATTACTAAACTGGAAGAAAAATATCCTCAACTATGGATTAAAACTCATCCCAGAATTGGCTTATCAGTTGAAGTTGAAGTTTCCATAACTGCATTTAATGTTGAAAATGCGGAAAAATTGGCAGATAAAGTATTGAATGAAATAAGAGTAATTATATTAAATTTGAAAGGCAAAATTAAAGATTAATAAATATATTTCAAGAATTCTAATAAGTTACTTGTGTTTGATAAAATAGGTATAATCATCAAAAATATTAAAGCTCCTAAAGTAAGTTCAAATGAAATAAAAACAATTTTATCTTCTCTTGGTACAAAATCAATTGATACAATCGTCTGTGATAGTATTTTAGAAGCAAAAAAAATAATACAAGAAAAATATGAAGAAATTTCTTTTATATATATAATTTCCCCAATTCCTACTCTTGAAAAACCTACTTGTGATTTCTTAGAATTTATTACAAAAAATGAGATTTATAAACATATTAAATTTTTTGCACGCATGCCAAAAAGACAAAAGGATAGTAAGTACAATTGGTATGATGATTTTATTAATTATATAAAATTTTGACTTCTTTTTGGTGTAGAATTTTTCAAATTAGATGCCACCAAGCAAGTGGAATTCTCAGTAAACCCCCACTAATAAGTGTTTTAGCTTACCTCATAGACATCTTTAAATTTTAGTAATTTCAATGTTTTGAACATTCTCAGAGATTCTAACTAAACCCGGCTGAACATTATCTATTGTTCCCACGATCCAATTAGAAATCTTATTACTGGTAAGTGTTGTTGTGAAATCTTCGACTCTAGTAGGATCAACGGCTATGATCATGCCTCCCGCAGTTTCATGGCATCTGCAATCATCAAAAGCGTATCCTAACTCATGAGATAATTCTCCAGAAAATTTTATTGAGGGCACCATTTCTATTATTGCAGAGAGATCAGAATTCTGAAGCATTTCAGTAGTATGGCCAGCTAAGCCAAATCCAGTTATATCACTTAACGCATGAATAAATGAAAAATCTTCGTAAGAGTGTATTGTTTTGACAACATTCTGATTAGGAGTTGTCATAATTTTAATAGCAAGATCAATAGACTTTTGAAGTTCATCAGTTGAATAATTTTCTAACATTTCTGGAAAGTCTTTAAGAATCCTATATGCTGCCATAATTGCTTGTAATCCTATTGGTTTGGTTAAAACCAATTTATCTCCTTTCTTTACGCCTTGCTTTTGTATAATATCATGTTTGTTTATATATCCAGAAGCTTCCCCACCGATTAATGGCCATTCACTGTAAATAGTGTGCCCACCAACCACTTTGGAATTGATTTTTTTCTCTAAAAAGTATTTTATTCCCCTTAGAATTCCTTCTGCAACTTCCATGGGAGTTCTTGTGCTTATTGCTAGAAATACAAGCATTCCTGATATCTCAGGTACATTCATCGCAAAAATGTCATTTGTTACATTACACGCAGCAATTTCACCAGCAATTTCTGGTTCATCAATAATTGGCGTGAATATATCAATATTTTTGACAAGAACTAAATCACTGTTAGGAATTGGGATAATAGCAGCGTCTTCGATGTCACCTGTTAATCCAACCTTGGCTAATAAATCATTTAAATCGTTTTGTCCGAGTTTACAGCTTCATCCGTGTATTTTTACATCTGTAGTTAACCTATATTGTAACCTTTTGTTCATACACCTCAACTTTTTATGATTTTTATTATTTTTTGATTTATAGTTAGTTATTAAATCAAATTCTAACTGTCTATAAAAATTTTTGAATATTAATATTTTTATACTATTAATATAAAGAGAGATGAGATTTTCTACTTAATAAATCTTTATTAAATCTAAGCTTAATTCACATTTGAATTAAAAAAAAATATTATAATTTAATCAAGTAATAGGGTGTTTTAACTTACGAATAGGAGAGGATTTTACAAGCTGTAATTTCTCGAATTTGGTAAGAATTTCCCTAATACTCCTAAGCCTAATATCCCCACTCTGACGCAAGACTTAAATATTCTTCAATTTTACGTTTATCATATGACCAACCTAGCTCCATGTAAAGTGGTTTGTTGTCTCTTGCGCCCATAAGAATGTAGCCGTTCTCCCCATAATAGATTCCATAATAATCCGCTACGGGTACCAGCTTAAGCGAAAGTTCAAGTGCCTCGACAAACGCGTCGAGCTCATCTGGTTTGAAATCGAAAGGAGAAAAATTGATAATTAAGCAAAACTCTGAGGGGAAAACTTCTTCGGCTTCATCTAAATACCAACCGCCCACAGAAGTTCCTGATTTACCGTAATAAAATGTTGCAGGGAATATATGTTTCTCTGGCGTCCTCACTAACATCCAGACTTTGAATAATGTCTCATCACCTCCAAATGTAAGAGTCGGTAGGAGTGTCTTCAAAGAACCTCCAAAAAGGAAGTCGAGCTTAGTTTCTTCCAAATTGAGTTCATTGAGATTATTTATCTTATCAAGATTTTCCATGGAGTAATTAATAACCCTACGCCAAAAACCTACTGAAGAAAACTTGCTACTTTTTAAACCAGTAACATACGGCTTTCGAGACTTTAACCAACGATCTCTGAATACAACACTATAACCTTGAAAGTAAATAGCTTTATCTCGATAATTGACTTTATCCTCACTTGTTATTTCTAATATTTTAAGAAGTTCTTTTATTTCTGTCAAGGCTATGAAAAATTTGTCTATTCTGCTATATAAACTTATGGACTGGATTAATAAATAATAAAAAACAAAAAATAAAGTTAAACTAAATCGCCGATTTTCTTATTAGGATCTCCGATAAACTTTGTCATGTCTAGCTGTCTTGTCTTTAGGATTTGTACAGCATTCGCAGGATCTGACTTAATTAATTTTAAGGTGAGTTTTGCTTTCATATATAATTGATACAACGTGTCAAATGCTTGATTTGATATGTCAGGATTATGAGAAAGTGCTTGATCCTTTATATTGCGGAGAGATTGTAAATTTTCAAGAGGTATACTTGATATACTAAAGAAAGAAATAAGTTCATCCATAGTAATTAATTTAATGTGCTCTGGATATAAGCTTGAATCCATGTCATCAAGAATAGGATCAAAACTGGCAATGTATTTCTTTGCTACGTCCTTATTATAAAGTTTATGATGTGTTAGTACTATGAACACAACAGACTCTCTAGATTGATAATTCTTAAAGAATCCACATTATCAAGTCATCCTTAGCCCTTGACATTCCCGATTACGCCAAAAATGAGGTCTTAGCCGAGCTGTCTGCATATCTGTTAATGATTCAATTTGTCGAGCATATCAATTACAATTTTAAGTATAGCAATATCTGGAGTGAGAGGATAACAGATTCATTTGAGTTGGTAGAGTTTGAGAAGTATTTTAAAAAATTAACCACATTTCTTAATACTTTTTTTTCTTAAGGTGAAATAAAATAATGGAAAATTCTAGCGAATTTTATTATGAAGAGAATTGATAATATAAAAATTTCATGCTTCTTCTTTTTCAAATTTAAAATGATTTAATAAAATGTAAAGTATACTTTTGATGCCGTTTCGCTACGGAATTCTCAATAAACACTAAAATTTTTGTTTATTTCATAGACATCGTTAAATTTTTGATATTTCAATATGCTCAACGTCCTTAGAGACGCGAACATGTTTTGGTTTATTTATGTTATCGATTTTACCCATAATCCAGTTTTTCACACCTCTTTTTTTAAGTCTTTCGGAGAACTCATTAACTTTATCAGGATTTACGGAGAGCAGAAGTCCACCAGCAGTTTCAGGCATTTCACATTCATCATATTTGTATCCAAACTCATATGCTAAATCACTTGTCAGTTTAATGCTGGGAATCTTCTCAATTATTGCTGAGAGATTAGAGTTTTGAAGTAATTCTCTAAGATGACCAGCGAGACCATAGCCGCTAATATCAGTCATTGAATGAACAAATGATACGTCATTGTAAGAATGTATTGTTTTAACAACGTCTTGAAGTGGTGTAGTCATTAGTTTTACAGCTAAATCTATAGAATCATCAATTTTATTTATGGAGAAGTTCCCCAAGAGGTCGGGATTGTTTTTTTGAAGCCTATAAGCAGCCATTATTGCTTGATTTCCAATTGGTTTTGTGAGAATTAAATTATCACCTTCTTTGACAAAATCCTTTCGTATAACTTTATCCCTTTCTACGAAACCCGAAGCTTCGCCCCCAATTTCCCTTCGAAAAAGGACTTCTTTTTCGATTAAGGGCCATTCCGAATATATGGTATGTCCACCAAGAATCTTAGAATCTACTTTATTCTCAATAAAATTTTTGATTCCATTTAATATTCCTTCAGCTATGTACATAGGCATATTTTTTTTTAATCCTAGAAATACAAGCATACCAGATATTTCTGGGACGTTTAGAGCGAATACATCATTGGTAACATTAGCTGCGGCTATCTCTCCCTGAATTTCGGGTTCGTCAATAATAGGAGTAAATATATCTATATTTTTAGCCATGAAAAGATTGGTGTTTGGTACAGGTATAAGAGCAGAATCTTCAATATCAGCTTTTAGCCCTACAGTAGTCAAAAGTTTATCTAGCTTTTTTGCATCAAGTTTACAGTTTCATCCAAAAAGTTTCGTTTGCAGTGTCAATCGATAATTTTCTAACTCTTGCATTCTTCACCTCATTCTATAAATTAGTGTTAATAATATTGGTAGAATAAAATAGAATAGATGAATATATTAATTTTTTCCATATAATATATTTAAATTTGTGATAAATGAGATCGTTTTATAAATAAATTCGATAAATAATCTTATAAATAGAAAAAATTGCTTTTAATTAATTTAAAACTTTAGAGAAGTTTATCGAATAAACAAATCTATATGCTTGGTTGTTTTTCTAGGAATATCAAATTGATCTTTGTAGTTTAAATCAAGTTTAATTTCATCAGCTGAAGGATCAAAAAGATTTTTTTTAAGTTCCTTTTGTTTATCAACTTTAAGTACATAGTTGAATTTAAAAATCTTTCCAGGCTTTAGCTCGTTAATTTGAAGGTATTTTGGAAAGCTTTCATTTCTCTGAAAATTAAGATAAGAGGGAGTTTTTAAAGATATTTGTAAATCCTTAAAATCAAAATTCGAGGGATTGGTTAATTTAAAGTTAAGATAAATTTCATTGCCAATCGTTTTAATGTTCTTAAAGAATAGAATCTCCCGGGAATCTGATATTTCTGATTCAATTTGCTGGAAATAAAGCTTTTCATTTATTATTTTGGCATTCAACTTATTTTTACTTATAAATTTAAGAACTAAGTCTTTTAATCGCTCAATATCTAATTTAACATAAGTAGCAAGTAAATCTAACTTAATTGGATTGATCATTTTAAGGTAATATTTAATCTGATTTAGATATACCTTATTATTAGATTTTCTAACAAAATTTTTTAATCTATTTATTAATAATTCCTTTGAAGCATTGATTTTATTAAGATAAGGTCTTATGTATAAATTAAAAACATTATTATCTTCAAATATGTTTTCTCTTCCTATAATTACATCAATTTGTTTTTCAGTATCTTCGATGTAGCTCTGAATTTGTGTTGAATTCATTTCAATTAATTTTTTAGCATCAACAAATTCATTTTTTTTTACTAAGGTCTCCAGTTTATCATTTAATTTATTGAAATCCTCGTTGAAGGTTTTCATTCCTTCTATTCTCTCAGTAATTATTGATTGTATATGTCCTTGTAGTAGTTGAAAACTTAATTCATTACTAATTCCATTAATCTCTGTGCTTTTTACACTTTCAGTTATTACTCCTGGTTGAGTTAAATAATTGATCAGTTTATCTTTCATTAATTTAATTTTGCGATCTAATTCATTCAAATATTCTTGGATGACAATTTTAGTTTCCACCCATTTTTGCAGAAGACTCTTAAAGATTTCGTTAAATTCAACATTGTCTATTAGTAATTCTCTAATATCACCATCCAGTTTAAAAAGCTTATTTCTAATTTGTGTTATATATCCAAGTTTATCATCTTGATTATAGATTAATTCACCTTCAGACTCTCCTTCATGAAGATCTATTTCGAATTTTTTTTCTTTTATGTATTCAAATTCTGCTTTCAAAACATCAATTCTATTATTAAATACTTTAAGTTTTTCTTTTAAATTCACA
This sequence comes from Promethearchaeota archaeon, assembly GCA_016839635.1. The sequence continues at coordinate 6,767 of JAEOTV010000208.1, forward strand.
ACAAATTCGGATTTTTTCTCCTCACAGATTTCTGAGATGAAGCCTTTAATAATACTTAATTCTTCAATAATTTGTACTCTTGTTTCTTCCCATTCATCGATTAATTCAAATGCCAATCTTTTGTAATCAAATTTTTTAATACTATTATCAAATTTTTTGATTTTTTTGAGGATTTTATTATACTTTCTATTTAACTGAATCTCTGTATTGTTAAATTGGAAATTCTGGATATAAGAATTTAATTTTTCTCTAAATTGAGCGGGGATTTTTTGAAATTCAATAATTTCTTTCTCAAATATAGATAATTCATTATTTATTCTATCAATAGTATTGTCAATATCAGGAAAATTTGATCTAAGATTTTTTAATGTGTAAATTACCTCATCCTTAACTTCTGGATCTTTTTCAATATTTAAAGCATTATTCAATTCAATTGTAATCCAAACTGCAATCTTTTTACTCTCTAAAATAAAACATAGATTTTGTAGTAAGATTATAGTCTTTTTTCTTTCTCGCCAAAATCGTGATTCTAACTGGTATAAGATTCTAGTAATTTCATTTTCTATTTCAATCTGATATTCTTCAAATAGACGCTTAAATACTAATATAATGCCTTCTCTAATATTTTCAGATGGATTTTCTAATTCCTCAAATAAATATGGAAATATTTCATTAATATTTCTTCGACAAAGATGAAAAATTGCATTTATTAAAGAATTTCTATAATTAGAATCGCTTGCTTCCAATATAGAATGTAATAAATTTGCCCAGATTTGATCAAAATTGTTTTCAGCTATATTAACAAGTGCTTCAATAATTTTTGACTGAATTCTATAATCTTTTTCCTTTAAAATACTTATCAATTTTGGGATTATTGAGATAATCTCTGATGATTTTTCTTTACCAATTTCTCCAAAAAGCCAAATAATCAGTTCTTTAACCCTATTTTCCTCATTATATAGAAGGTTTAATAAAATATAAAATATCTTCTCTTTCGTCAGGAAGTATGTCCCGTGGATTTTCAAAAGCTCTGCGGCTGCTCTAGCAACATCATCATCCTCGTCTCGTAGGTTAATAATTACCATAGATAATAGAGGTTCTAAATTTCTGATTTTTGTATAATCTTGATTTAAAATTTTTTGAATTGTTTTAATTACATTTAATTTTACTTTCCAATCATTGTCCATTAGTTTTTCAGTGTATTCTTCAATAATTTCCTGTAATTCATCCTTTTCTATGTATAAAGATAGAATCAGATTACCAATGATTTTTACAGTTAATCTCCTTACCGAAGGATCTTGATCATATAACCGTTTTCGGATTTTTTCAAGTGATTCAATCAGAAGATTAGGTCTAAACAAACTTATTTGATATGAAATTTCTAATGAAACTAATCTGATCCAAGAATCAGAATCATTAATAAACTGATTTATATTTTTTATTGCTCTCATCGAAATCGATGGTGATTTATCGCAAATTAAATTTAATAAGCTAAGACATCGATAAATTAACTCTTTATCAGAATGGTTTCCATAATTTTCAATAATTCCAAATAGTTCCTCAGCAGCTTTTTCATTATATCCATTAATAATTAAACTCTCTATTTTTTCAGTATCTAAGGGTTTTTGAGAATCTAAAGGTTCTTGGGTTGTCAATGCGGTAAGTAAAAAGATTTTTTTTTTTTAAATATTACTTCAAATATCTCTTCTATCAAAGTAGTATAAATATGTATATTTATATTAGATACTTCAGAAGAACTATATACTCTAACTATAGTTCGTTGAATAAATCTATAAATAAAATTTATAACTAAATCTATCTAAAATTTAAAATTTCAATAATATTAATTATTTGATGAGCAACCTCTAAAAGTGAAATATATGCTCGAAAGTCTGTTTACAGAATTCATTGATGTGATACACAAAATCTCTGAAGTATATCGTTTCGAAGGTAGATTTGATGAAGCAATGTTATTTTTCAATTCATTCAAACCAATTTTAGATTCAAATGACTTAAGAAAAGAAGATAAAGCTAAAATTATAATACAGTTTGCCAAAATTAAGATGGATCATAAGTTTCTTAGAGATTTTGATTATGATGAAGAAATGAAGATGCTTCAAGATGCTCAGAAATTAGCAGAGATTTCAAATGCGAAAGCTATCCAAGCAGATACTCTCGATCTTTACGGAAATTGTATTTATCGCGTAGGAATTCTTAAGGGAGAATTTGAGGAAGCATTGACATATTATAAAGAAGCTTTATCTATAAGAACTCAAATAAATAATAAGCTAGGATTAGCTAAATCTTATTTTCATTTAGGACTTTATCATGAAAATAAAAAAGATTCTGATGAAGAAGATCATCAAACATCCTTTGATTATTATCAAAAAGGATTACAAATAGCACTGGAAGAAGGTTTTAAACTGGAACAATCATATCTTTATCGACATCTTGCGGGTCATTATCAATTTCTTAGGGATGACCTCGATAAAGGTCTAGAATATCATAAAAAATCAGCAGAATTGAGAGAAGAAATCGGTTTTATTTTTTCTTTACAATTTGCATATTACGCAATAGGGTTTGTTTATTTCATGAAAAATGATTTAGAAAACACCTTAGAATATTTTAAGAAAGCATACTCTGCTGCTGAAAAAGTACGTCGTATAAAACCTTTAATGGTTCTTATTCTTAGACGTGGTGAAGGAATTGCTAAAGAGATGGGAGTTGACGCTGCTATTAATTACTATAACCTTATGATTAATGCTGCAAAAAATATTAACAATTTAGAAGCAATAGAAGAATTTGAATCACAGATTAAAGAATTATCAAAAAAAGA
>JAEOTV010000209.1 GCA_016839635.1 Promethearchaeota archaeon
ATAATGAGGTTGAAATTATGGCAGATATTATTAATGAAACGTTTTTTGAACCGATGTATTTAATGGGTGCAATGAATAGATTTGATGATTATGGAGCCGATATGAATACAGATACCATGTGGTTTTTTAATTCAACTGATGGATATTACATGAATTTAACTTATAATGATGTTGATGGTGTTGTCGAAGATCTCAATGCTTCAATTCTAATGGATTTTGGGGATGGAAGTGAGTTGTTACTAGAAATCATTTCGAAGAGGGTCAGTGAATATAATATCACAGACGAAGTAACTTGGGGTGTAGATAAAGGTGATACTCTGTATTTTGATTTTGCTGATGATGTGACTCCATATGATTATGAAGATCTTAAAGTAGTTATTACAGGATTTAACGAATCACTTTATGAAGTACCAGGTCCAATGGGGAGTGGTTTTAACCAAACCTTTCAAAATGTTCTCGCTAATATTTCGATATGGGATGGTACTCAATATGTCCTTCACTATCAGAACGTCTCAGTTGGAAGCGCAAATAATTTTTATCCCATGAATATGGAAGGTTTTACGTCAGGACCTATAATGGGATTCATTCCCATAGCTCCTACAAGTTTTCAAATAGAAGATATGGAATTTTTTATTAATATGATAATCAATGTTTTACCTTTCCCTTTGCCATTCGATCAGTCTTATACCATTCAAAAAGGCGACATTTTAACAGTGATAATGAATAGTTCCTCTTCTAATGATTTTACTCATTGGAGGCTTAACACTACCACAGGAGTAGTTGAAACTCAACTTCAAATAATAACGGGGGATATTAGTATCGCTTTTAATAGAAAAGATTTACCTGCTTCATGGAAATGGTCTGTAAAACCTGGGGATATTCTCTATATTAAAGAAAATAATCTATTTTATCCTGGAAGTAAGGATCTTAGAGCGACAATTGTAAGTTTAGACGGTATACTATTGAATATGACAGACTACCATATTAATTTAGGATTTCCTATCTATCCAGATCAACCAGAGTATCAATTCTTCTATTTTGTAACGCCAGATAAAGATGTTTGGAATGAAACATCGGAAACATGGGAGGATGTTCCTACGCTTCCGTCGCCCCTTGGTCTTTGCAATGATGACTGGGCAGTATATCCACTTATTCCCGTACCATATTTAATACCAATAGGAACAACTGGTTCTGATTTTCAAGGTTTAACTGATATGATCCCTCCTGGTTATGACCAAACTTCTGTTAATAGCAATTCCATAATCATCACAAATTCAACTGAAGATAAATCAATAACTCTCCTTTTTGATGGAGCCAAGGGTATGGTAACTTACTTTGGTGGTTGGTTTTGGGGAGGATCAGATGATTGGACCCATATGTCTACTTATATTAAAAACAATAAAACATTAGCTTCTGGAGTACCATATCTTCTTCAAAGTGATCAAATCACAGATATAACAGCTACAATTCAAGTTACTACTACAGGTCCAGGTGTAGAATATCTCTATGCGTGGTTATCTGAAAACCCTGTAAACGTATCATTACCTATAGGAACCCCTTTGTATTATATTGACCAGTTGATGATTAATAGTGATCTAATAGACGGAAATATGACTATGAGTATGACATTCCCTTCGAGCATCGATCTTTCTATGGTTCAGCTCCATATGTTCGGATTTAATATGTCTGGAACATCTGAATGGGACGAAGCACCTTCGGAATTTTATGATACTATAATATACAATTATCTCACTAATACAATAATAATAGAACAAGATCCCTCATATCTTTCATCTCCAATAATATCAGCAGCATCTTATGAAGTTATGTCACCGCCCGGAGATTTTGATCTAGATTCTAACGCAGGAGAACCTGATGATGATGGAAATTTTACACTCACTTGGGATGCTTCCGATGACGCAGTAAGTTACACTGTTTATCGATATTCTAGTTATATAACTGAGTATAATAGTAGTTTAGTAACAGTCGCAACTGGTATTACGGGTCTTTCACTTTCATTAACAGGATATAATAATGGAACTTATTATTTTATTGTTGAAGCTCATAATACTTATGGGGATACTCTATCGAATTGTATTGAAGTAGTGGTCGAAATCCCTCCTGAAGATGGTGATGGAGATGGTGATGGAGATGAAGAACCTCCAATCCCAGGATACCCTCTCTACGTATTATTGACATTTTTCGTATTAATTACTGCACTCTTAATCAAGAAAAAAGGTAAAAAAATTAGATAAAATTTACATAATTATTTTTTTTTTTAATCTTTTTGTTTTTTTTATAATCAATGCTAAAAACCTAAATGAGGATTTAAGTTCTACGTATTTATATTCTATATATTTATATTAGTCGTGAATCTGAATTTTGGATAAAAGATACGACAAATAAAAAGAATAAGAAGAGGTATACTACTAGATATAAACCAGATTCATTATTTGACTAACTAGATGACATAATTCTCATAAGAAAATCAAAAGATACAATTTTATTCTACTTACACTTTTGTATAGGTTAAATATAAAAAGAGAGGAATCTTCTCTTTGTTTAATCCATTTAATTAGAAACTAAATTAAGAGATACCAACATTATATTTTTAAAAAATATATTAAAATAACACAAAA
>JAEOTV010000066.1 GCA_016839635.1 Promethearchaeota archaeon
TGAAAAGGTGAAAGAAAAAATGGATCAAAAAATATTAAAAAAGGATCAAATTGGAAAACTATATAATGAATTTGTAGGAGAGTATGATTTTTATGCTCCTATTAATGAAAAGGGAAATATAGTATTTAAAAAGATTGAAAATCCAGAAGATATTGTATTAGATTACTTAAATTCAAAAATTCCCCCAAAATCTGTTTTATTTCCTCAAGAGGAAGTGTTATTTGAATACTCTTTGGATGAAAAAGATGTTGAAATAACTGATAGGCAGAATTTAGACCAAAAGATCTTGATTTTTGGTATTCGACCATGTGATGCTTATAGTTTTGAGTTAATGGCTAATTTCTTTTCATTTCATGGAAATTGGGAAGATGAAATATATCTTAAGAAAAAAGAAAATGCAACAATTATCGGATTAGGTTGTAATACTCCAAAGAGTACATGTTTTTGTACTTCAGTTGATGGAAATCCATTTAAAAAAGATAATATGGATATTTTTCTAACAGATCTAGGAGAAACTTATTTAGTTGAAGGAATCAGCGATAAAGGTAAAGCAATGGTTCAAAAATTATCATGGCTTTCTGATGCGTCTAAGAATGATTTGAAAAAAGCGGAAGAGCAAGCAAAAAGAGCGGAAGAATTAATAACTACAAAGATAGATGTTGATACCATTGTAAAAAACTTAGATACATGTTTTGAAGATCCTGTATGGGATGAAATTAGTGAATCGTGTATAGGATGTGGTTCCTGCGCTTATTTATGCCCCACCTGTACGTGTTTTGATGTTATTGATGAAACTGATCAGTATAATAATCGAGGGAGAAGAATTAGGATCTGGGATACTTGTCAATCATGTCTTTATACAAAAGAAACAAGTGGGCACAATCCACGAGATACGAAAATTCAACGCTGTCGAAATCGAATTATGCACAAGTTCAGCTACTATCCTACGAATTATGATTTGTTAGGATGCGTTGGATGTGGAAGATGTATAGCTGTTTGTCCAGCTAATAATGATCTTCGAGTAATATTAAATAAAATAAAGAAAATAGAAAAAAAAAAGGGTGAGAAAGCAGTTGCCTAATCCTTATATACCATATCTTACATCAGTAAAGTCAATAGTCTCTGAGAACAAAGTAAATGATATCAAGACTATTGAATTAGAGTTTAAAAAAGAAGAAGAGTATAAGAAATTTGATTATATTCCAGGACAATTCGCTGAAATTAGCTTAATTGGAAAAGGTGAATGTCCAATTGGAATCGCTTCATCTCCTACTGAGGAAGGAACCATTAAATTTACTATCAAAAAAATGGGTACAGTAACATCAGCATTTCATAATTGTGAAATAGGAGATATAGTTGGGATAAGAGGTCCTTGTGGAAATGGCTGGCCAGTAGAAGAAATGAAAGGAAAAAACATAGTGGTTATTGGAGGAGGTTTCGCGTTTTCAACTCTCCGATCACTTGTAATATATTTACTTGATGAGAAGCATCGAAAAGATTATGGCGAAATTACAGTAATTTATGGAAATCGTGACCCTGGAGAGGTATTATATAGAGATATTTTAGAGGAATGGAAAAAACGAGACGATATTAAGGTAGTTTTAACTATTGATCGTGAAGCAGAGGGATGGACTGAAGAAGTTGGATTTGTAGCACCAATCGTTAAAAAAGTTGCACCAAAATCTGATAATGCTATTGCAGTTATCTGTGGACCTCCGATAATGATCAAAACAGCAATTGCTGTTATGGAAGAGTTAAATTGGGGTCCGGAACAAATTCTTAATAGCCTAGAAATGCGTATGAAATGTGGAATCGGAAAATGTGGGCGTTGTAACATAGGGAATAAATTTGTATGCGTTGATGGTCCCGTATTTTCTCTTGCCGAGCTTAAAAAAATGCCGAATGAATATTAAATTAATAATAAATTAAATTTTAAAATAAATCAAAATTAGGTGAATAAATGTGACTGTTAGTCCAGTCTTAAAAACATTTGAAGATTTGATAATAGAAGTTCATGAAAAAGGTTTGTGTGGCGAATGTGGAGGCTGTGTAAGCTTCTGCTCTGCCGGTGAAATTAAAGCTATTGAAATGTCAGAATCAGGCCCACCTACATATATAAATAAAGATAAATGTCTTAAATGTGGCATTTGTTATTTTGTATGTCCTCAAACTCATGTACTAAATGATCAGTTAAATAAAAAATTCAATTATGATCCTCCTATCGGGAACCAATTAAAAATAGCTTCATGTCATGCTGCCTCTGATGAGATTAGAAAAAGAGCAACAGATGGTGGTGCTGTTACAGCAATTTTAACTTATTTATTGGATAATAAACTTATTGATGGAGCAATTGTTTGTAAAAAGAAAGGGCCTTTTAATCGAACTTCATTTTTAGCAACCAATAAGGAAGATCTAATCGAAGCAGCAGGATCTCATTTTGACTTTTCTAGCCAAGTAGTGGGATTGGAAAAATACAATACATTTATACCTGCTAATATAGCGTTGAAAAAAGTCAGGAGTTCTGATTTATTAAATATTGCTGTTGTTGGTACTCCATGCCAAGTTAATTCAATTAGAAAAATGCAAGCGTTAAGTATACTCCCAGCACATATCGTTAAATATACTTTTGGCTTGTTTTGCTATTTAAATTTCTCATTTGATGATGAAGATAGAAAAAAGCTTGAAGAAAAGTTTAATTTCTCATTTGAAAATGTTGAGAATATGAACGTGCGAGAAAATCTTTTATTATACTTTAGAGATGGAAATTCATTGACAATTCCATTTTCAGATCTACACGATATTGGGCGTCCGGCTTGTTACGCATGCCCTGATTTTTCCAATATTTATGCGGATATTTCTTTTGGTGGTCTTGGTTCCCCGGAAAAATTAACTACTGCAATAATTAGAACAAAAATTGGTGAAAAAATTTATAATAACGCTCTAAATAAGGGGTACATTAAAGAACCAATTGAGTTAAACAGACCTAATAATAAAATGGAAATCTTGGCTAAAGTTGAGGAATGGTCTAATAAGAAAATAGTTAGAGCCGAAAATACTCTAAAGAATAAATAAATATTGCGGAATTTAATTTATTTAAATTTATTTTTCTCTTTTTATTTAACATTTTTTTGCATTAAAAAGTACTTTAATTGTGAGCTTCTATGATTTTGTTTAATTTTTTTTTTTCTGACAATTCTAAATATCTTTTTTGATACGGTGCTTGTCTATATTGTCTAAAATATTCCCAAACTTCACGTTTCATTTCTAATTTTTCATTCTTCATATTAATATGCTTGTTATTTTCTACTTATTGAATGAAAAATAGAGTCTTAATTATAAAATATTTAATGAGTCCAATTTTTATAATGGTTTTTTAATATTAAAGTTCAAAGATGTTTCCCGTATTATAGATGGTACTATCTAAATCGAGTATTATCTGTCCACCTGAAGCCATTTCTACGGCAAAATTTATAGCTTCTAATACCCTATTCATCATAAATTCATAAGCAGTAAAACAATCTCCAAGCTGTTGCATCTGATTTCCTGCATAACATTGAGAGATTGCAGGAATTAATTCTGGAATGAAATCCTGGCTTATCATCATCTCCTCAGCATCAAGATTAGCTTCTTTTGCTAATGTAAAAGGATTATATACATCCATTTGGGCAAACATGATTCTACAAACAAAAAGTGATGCCTTTATCTCTTTCATGATGAATTTGATTCTATTTTTGTCGTCGAGGAATTTTTTAAACGTGATTGCATTGATTATATCCTCATTGGTTATAGTGTCTGAAGTATCCATTAATTCACTTACTCTTTCTGACATCCTTTTTGAAGATAACATGAGTTTAAGATTCATTTCATTTTTCGTATAATAATCCTCATAAAAAGTAGAAAGAAAATTATGTGTTCCCAGATCCCCTTGATCTTTCGAGCTGTCTAATTTATAATATCTATCTTTGAATTTATCCATAAAATTCTTTATAATTAGAAATTTTAATTTTAATCGATGTAACGCAAAAAATAAGCACAATCTTGTTTTGGTATATGCTTCAACATTTCCCATCCTGAATCTATCGTGATGATCCCTTTCATACATAACAATAGGCTTTAATTTACTAACTACAACATCAATAAAATATTCAATGATATGTTCAAGAGGGTGACACTCTAACACATGAAATTTTTCTATTAATTTTTGGCTTGTTGGTTGACTTTGGGGTAATTCCTTGATGTCATCATAGTTATAATATTCAAGGAATAATGAAGTCAACGCTTCCATTTCTAAAACTGTTCGACAGGGAATAAACACCTTATTTAAATCATATAATATTGTTCCACTTTCTGGCAAGTCTTTAAATCCTCTTTAGCGATAATTCATATAATTAGGGAAATACCCTCTTTCTTATCAAGTTACTAATTAGATTTCTATTTAAATAAGTTTTTTTATTGATTTCTCATTAAGATTTTTAAAAATTTATACTATTTTTGAATTAATAATATGATGACAAAAAGAATCAATTAAAGTTGGACATATAATTTGTTATTCTAAACGACTAAACCATAAGAAGATTTGTACATATAATTAAAAGCGATTTTACATACATTTATCATGATTTTTTGTTTTGTATTCAAAAAATTTATAAATGCGTGCATTATTATTATTTTAATTTTAATCTTAGAATTTATCAATTTAAACGATAAAGGATAAGAAAAAATTAACAATAAGTTCTGTTAAAAAAGTAATTTATATAATATAATCGAAGAAATTAATTGAATTAAAAAAAAAATAATTAAAATTAAGAGCTGAATTAGAAATATGGCAGAGGAAGAAAGCTTTTTGAACGCAAAAGCCCTGGTTGTTGATAATGGTACTGGAATCTCCAAAAATGGATTTGCTGGTGAAGATCAACCAAGGTCAGTCTTCCCTACACTAATTGGTTATCCCAAGTATGAAAGCATCATGACTGATGTTGAACACTATACTCGGGAATACTATATTGGTGAGGAAGCTATGCAATTAAAAGGCGTTTTAAAGTTAATGTTCCCTGTTGAACATGGTATCATTGAAGACTGGACTGCTATGGAGAAAATCTGGCA
>JAEOTV010000210.1 GCA_016839635.1 Promethearchaeota archaeon
AACTCCATGTTGGTTGTCCATGAAGACATAAAAATACTTCATTAGAATCTTGCGGCCCTTCGTCAATATAATGCAATCTTAATCCCTCACAACCCTTAAGATCATTAACGTAATGAGGTTGATATGGAAAGTTAGGAAGATTCTCAAATCTATCCTCCGGTGTTCTTAGAAATTCAATCACATATAATCAGTTTTTATACAATTTTTAAATATTCTCAAATTTGAAATAAGTTTGATTATTAATTGATATGAATTTATATTAATTTTATCAAAAGAAATCATTTACAAGGAAGGTTTTAAAGATGACTGAGAAGTTATATTGGGAAGATGCTTACCAAACGCAGTTTAAAGCTCAAGTAAAGCAAATTAAAGAACAAGGTATTATTCTCGATAAAACGTTATTTTATCCTGAAAGCGGAAATCAAGCAAGTGACAGAGGGTATTTAATATATGGAGATCATCAATTTGAAGTAGAGAAAGTTACTAAAGAAAATGAAGAAATAGTGCATTATATCTCTTCTGATTTTAAAACAAAAATTAATGTAGGGGACAAGGTTAATGGAAAAATAGATTGGGATTATAGATATGGTATTATGAAAGCACATACTTCTCAACACATATTTTCAGCTGTAATCAAAAATAAATATAATATTGATACTCTCCGTGCTATTCTAAACTTTGAGGAAGTCTTCCTCCAAATTTCTCAAAAAATTGAATTTGAACAATTAAAGATAATGTTAATGGAAGTTAACAGAATTTGCAATTCTAAAAATTTAAAGTTAAATGCGCGTATATTATCAAGGAAAGAAACTGAAGAATTCACTAAGGAAATAAGAAGCACAATCCCAGAAGAAGCTAATATAAGACTAGTTGAAATTAATAATTTAGATTTAGTATGTTGTGGAGGAACTCATGTCAAGAATACTACAGAAATTGGGAACGTTTTTATTTATGAATTTAAAAAGGGCGATGAAATTAGGTATGTCGTTGGAAATAGAGCTATAGAATTGAGTTCAAATATGAATAAGGATATGATAGCACTAGCTAATGATATAAGCTCTCCTGTTGATAAATTGAAAGATTTGCTTAAAAAGCGTTTAGAACTTCTAGATAATATACAAGAACAAAACAGAGATTTATCCATTAAACTATTAGAGTCAATTTCTAAATCACCTTTTAAAATAATCGGCAATATTTCATTATTTTATATAGATTTTGATATTGATATAAAGATTTTAAACAAATCCTTAGAAAAATTTCCCTTAAATTCACTTATCATTGTAAAATTTCAAAGCAATAAAATAAGGATACTCTCACCAAGTGAAATTGTTGATTCTAACAAATTATTACAACAACTTATCCAAAAATATGGTGGTAAAGGAGGCGGAAATCCTAAATCTTCTCAAGGATTTTTAAAGAATATGCCCGAAAATGTTTTGTCAGAGATAGAATCATTAATTCAAAATTAATAAAAATTTAGATATCTACAAATTTATTAAACAAATACATAGAGAAAAGAAAATTAAGAATAAGGATTCTGTTTTTATTTAAAACCCTTTTCTTCCAAAAATGAAGTTAATCTAGTTCTATGAAACTTTAATCCAAGGTCTTCTGGATTTTCTCCAAATGCTAGAGCTAACAATTCAGTTACATATAAAATAGGAATGTTAAAACCTCCTGCTTTTTTCTGGTTGTTATCAAATTGTTGGAAACATGCTGGGCAATTTACTATTACTGCTTCAGCGCCAGCATTTGTTGCACTTGTTAACTTATTTTTTAATATTTGCATTGCAGGTTCTTCTTCAGTATTTCCAGTCCCTGTGCCGCAGCATAGCATTTCTTCTTCATAATCTACTGGAGTTGCTCCTGTAGCTGCAACAATTTCCCTTAATTTAACTGGATTCATAGGATCGTCAGTTTGTACTTTTTCTGAAGGTCGATTATAGTGACAACCGGTATGACATGCAACTTTCAATCCGCTTAGTTCCTTAGTTATATTTTCTTTTATTTTATCAACATATTCATGTAAAATTTCAACAAAATGCTTCACATCAATATTTCCCTTAAATTCTTTTCCGATTGTTTTTAAAATCTTATTGATGAATTCTTTTTCATGATCATCATGTTTTAATTCTTCATTAACCAGTTTCAATGTTTGAAAACATCCATTGCATAAAGAAATTATATCCTTTCCTTCTGCCTCGGCAATTGTAAGATTTCGTGCACCCATTGCCATCCAGCTTAAATGATCAGTACCATTAAATCCAACTGGATCTGGACAGCATGCAAATGCAGCATCAGATGTTTTAATTCCTAGTTTGTCAAAGACTTTTCTTGCTGAAGCTTCAATAAATGGGATTCTGTTGCCTATAACACATCCTTGAAACATTTTGTATTCTTCTGCTTTAGCCATATTAAATCATCTAATAATATTTGAAAATAACAATAATTTGTATTTGTAAATATTGAATTTTTTAAAAATCTTCTCTCTATTAAATTAGAATGATAATGTTATAATTAAAAAAAAATAATGAAAATTAGTATTAACAATTTTGGTGAAAAATTTTAGTCTTTTAACATTCTTCTTGCAAAAATAGCTAAAATAACCCCCGCGAGGCCATAAACTCCATTAAAAGTGTTTAGAAGTAATAACGGTAAATCACTGATCGCTGTGCCACCAAAAATACTTGTGATGAGCAAAATAATTAAACTAATTAAACTGGAACCAATTCCTATCCCAACTATTAATCTTCCAGCGAAATCTGAGCTATAACCTGCGATAAAAGCCCCAATTATGACCGATATACCACCACCCATTGCAATGAAGCTAAATACATTTAATATTATCTCAATGACAGCCTGCATATCTGGACCAACAAATCCAGAAAGTAAAGTAAGTATTGTTCCTAAAAAACCAACGCGACCGATTAATGAGCTTATTAACATCAAAGCTCCACCAATTATACACAAAATTACTCCTTTTTTATGCTCCATTATTGCATCCCAAACAATGTTATTGTTTTTGAATTTAATTTAAATATAAAATAAGAAAATAGAACTTTTATTTAAATTCTGGTTATATTTAAATCTACCAATTTCCTTATAGAGCTTATTTTGCGTTTCTCTAATTAGTAAGCATTATAAAGAGGGAGGAACTAGTTGAAATATGATTAATCCCTTTTATGAAAAATTAGCCAAATTAGCAGTAAATTATTCTATCCAGGTTAAAAAGGGAGATAGAGTATTTATATTAGGCCCAGCATTAGCAGAGGAGCTTTTCCGTGCTTTATATGTTGAAATTATAAAAGCAGGGGGTCATGCTTTTTTACATCCTTCTATAGAGGGCCAGGATGATTTATTATTTAAATATGCTTCAGAAGAACAACTCATTTATATTGATGATGTAAGAAAACAAATTCATAGAGAATTTGACTGTATGATTGCCATCAGTGCTGAATATAATACTAAAGATTTAAGTTTAGTTGATCCCCAAATCCTCTCTAAACGTTATGGTTCTTCAGAAATAAAAGAACTTTGGGATCTATGGTATGATAGAGCTTCAAGAAAAGAAGCAAGATGGGTAATAATTCCTTTTCCTTGTAATTCATTTGCCCAAGAGGCAAATATGGACTTATTTTCTTATTCAAGTTTCATAGAAAAAGCCTTATTACTTGATAAAGAAAATCCTATTCAAGAGTGGCAAAAAATAGAAAAGGATCAAGAGGATTATGTTAAATATTTAAATGGAGTTGAATTAATCCAAATTCTAGGAGAAAATACTGATTTAACCATGTCAACTAAAGGTAGAACATGGGAGAATGATTGTGGACGGTTTAACTTACCAGATGGTGAAGTCGCTACGAGTCCAGTAGAAGATTCTGTTAATGGGCATATTCGATTTACATACCCTGCGTTGCATTTGGGTAAGGAAGTTGAAAATATCTATTTAGAATTCAAAGATGGGGAAGTCGTAAATTCCACTGCAGATAAAGGGGAAGAATTTCTTCAAGAGATACTAAAAATTGAAAATGCTGATAAGTTAGGAGAATTTGCTATCGGGACAAATTATGGAATAACAGAATTTACAAAAAATATACTTTTTGATGAAAAAATGGGAGGAACAATACATATTGCTCTTGGGGATGGATTTAAAGAATTAGGTTCAAAAAACGAGAGTTCAATTCATTGGGATATACTAAAGGATATGACAAAACCAGGTTCTAATATTATCGCAGATGATAAGGTTATATATGAAGAAGGAAAATGGAAAATTTAGATTGAAGATTTAGAGTTCTATTTTATTTGGATGAGTATAAATATTCATCCTTGTTCCACGGGCAAATCCAATTAAGGTAACCCCATAACCAAAAGCCAGACGAACGCCAGATTCTATCGCCGCAGACAGAGAAGCAACAATTGGAATTTTAGCTCTTATTGCTTTAAGAACTGAATCTCCTGTTAATCGGCCTGTTGAGGTTAAAAAAACATCCTCGAATTTATAATGTTTTAATAACATATCTCCAATGACTTTATCGATAGCGTTATGCCTACCAATATCTTCTTTAACACTTAACATATTTCCCTTAACATCAAATATAGCAGCTCCATGACAACCTCCCGTTTCACGATAAAGAGGAGTATTTATTTGCATTTGTTTTATTGCGGCAAAAATGGTGCTTGCTTTAATTGTTATGGAATCTTTAGATGTGATATTATCTTTGATAATGGATTTTTCTAAAGTCTCTTTAATCATATTACGCCAAGGTGATGGTATTCCACAAGTAGTATCAATAACTCGACTTACTGGACTAAGATCAAGTTCTTCTAGGTTAAAACCAATATTATTATCTAATTCTATGAAAATTGAATTTTCTAATTCATTTACCTTGATTACTTTAATATCTTCTACTGAATTAATTATACCTATTGAAAACAAAAATCCAATAGAGAGCTCTTTTAGGTCTTTGGCTAAACAAATTATGTTAACTAGAGGTTTAGAATTTACATATATATCAACTGAAGTTTCATATAGTATGATATCTTCAGTTTCTTCTTTCTTTCCTTTATATACTCGTGAGATCCTCACTTTTCTTTTAAACAAATAAACCAATCAATCTGATTTTTTAAATTATATTTATATGATTTGTATATGCTATTTTTCTTAAATATAATGTGCTAAAAAAGTATTATACCTATGAAATATAGATGATTGAAAATTTAATATAATCAATTAATTTGATATAGTTTTCGTGTTAAATTCTTTTCTACATAAAAACCAAATCTTTTATAGAGATTGAGAGCCTTTTCATTTTTTGTATCAACTCCTAACTTAATCATTTTACATCCTTTTTTACGAAGGTTTTCAATTCCTGATGCTAGTATTGCGCTTCCAATTTTACGATGTTGATAGCTAGGAAGAACTCCTAAATTTCCAATTCCCCCACTCTGATCTTGTTCAGGATTTATAAAAGTATCACACATCCCAATAAGTTTTTCATTATCATAAGCAACACAATGATTAACGATATATTTTTTTTTGAAGCTCTCTGTCATTTTTTTCCATTTAGTTTTAGTTATTGGGTTATATTTAAATGAGTCTGCAAATGCTTTGTTTAATATATTAACCGCACTCTCATAATCGTCCAATTCCTTTATCGTCTGAATTTTAATACCTTCTGGAACACCAGGATATGAAAATAAGTTAAAATTATCCAGATACATATACCAAGCGTAATTCACCGGACTAAATCCGTAACTTTCTAATTTCTCATCAAAAGGAGCTGATAATTCTCCATATGTCTCAAATATAATTTCTGGGATATTTAATTTATTTTTAAGATCCAGAGTGGCATCAATTACCACTTCTGGGAGTTTTGAATTAAAATATTCCGGTTTTACAGCAGAAATCGTAAGATAAGCATCTTTAAAAAGAGGAGTAATCGATAATCCGGTATAACCAACGATTTCTCCTTCTTCATTTTCAAAAGTTAGAAAGTCTCTGGATAAAACACTATCCTTTAGATATATCGTACGAGCGATTTCTTCAGTCATTAGAAATGATGCTTCAGGATTTAAGTATTTAACCATTTGATTATATAAATCTATAATTAAATTAAATCCAAGAGATTCTTCATAAGGTTTAATCTTAAACGTATCCGCCTTCATAATTTTAATGAATTATAATTATATATTTAATATTAACTATTGATATATTATTGAGTTTTAGGGTTTAATCGAGAACTCATTTAATTTGATATGTTCTTTGTGTTAAAGCTTTTTTTATGTAAAATCCGAATTTTTTATAGAGTCCTAAAGCTTTTTCATTTTTAGTATCGACTCCTAACTTAATTGTTTTACATCCTTTTTTACGAAGAGTTTCAATCCCAGTAGCTAAGAGAGCACTTCCTATTTTACGGCGTTGATAACTCGGAAGAACACCAAAATTTGCAATTAATCCACTTTGATCTTGTTCAGGATTTAGATAAATATCGCATATCCCAATATATTTATCATCCTCATATGCAACACAATGCTCAATAATATGATTTTTTTTGGTAGTGTTAGTCATTTTCTTCCATCTAACTTTAGTAATCGGTTTATACATAAAAGAATCTGCGAAAGCTTCATTGATGATATTAACAGTACCAGTAAAGTCGTCCATCTCCTTTAAGATCTTAATAGTAATACCTTCTGGAATCCCTGGGTGTGAAAATAGATTGAAATCATCTAAGCGCATTGACCAAGTGTAATTGACTGGACTAAAACCTAGACTTTCTAATTTCTCATCAAAAGGTGCTGAGAGATCTCCCATTGTTTGAAATAAAAATGT
>JAEOTV010000015.1 GCA_016839635.1 Promethearchaeota archaeon
GTTATATTGAAGGCTCAAAGATGCTAACTGAAGGCGTAAGTGATTATGTTCCATATGTGGGAGATGTAACTGGAGTTTTAGCAACTTTGAAAGAAGGTTTAGCCAATGGGATGATTTATGCTGGTGCTGGCTCAATCAAAGATATGAAAAAAGCACAACTTGGAATTGTCTCAATTGTTGGACAGCGTGAAACATCTCCACACGATCTTATTGGTAAATTTTAAAAAAAAAAGTTGGATTAAGAATAATTTATGGACTTACCATAAGTTGTTTTTTGTCAAAGTCTTCTGGATCTCCACCATCCTCAACAAAATCGACGTAATTCTTTAAACCTCTTAGAACCAAATCTGCAACCTTCTCATAGCCTTTTCTAAGTTTTTTATTTTCAAACTCCGTCCATATTGTTACTTCAGTCATATCTCCTTTTGGTTCTACGATATAACCTATAGAATCCATGTCGCTGTTCTTCATATGCCAAGTGATATGTTCATTTTCAACACTTTCAGTACCTACAATTAAAATATCCCCTACATTAGATTTTAGAAGATATTCTTTTCCCTCTTCTTTTTCAATTACATCATTTAATGTGGGATTCCACCTTATAGCTTTTTCACCATCTGCAACAATTTCATACAGATTTTCTGGAGTTTGATCAATTTCAATTTTTTTTTCTATTCTCATTTCAGATTTACCTCATTTGATTTCGTTTAAAAATTATGTTTTCATTGCTTTTATACATTTGTGTCGATTTTATTTTGAAAAAAGAATTATAGTTCAAAGTACAATTATTAAATTTCTATTAATTAAGTTTTAAGGATCGTAAACTTTTCTTTGTAATTATTACTAATATAACACAAGCAAAATAGCTTAAATTGGATTATTATGAAACCTATAAAGAGAGCAATCATTAGTGTATTCGATAAAAGTGGAATCATTGATTTTGTTAAAGTATTAGTCAACGAATTTGGAATCGAAATTTTATCAACAGGCGGGACTGGTAAATTATTGGAAGAAAACGGAATTGAATATATTAAAATATCTGATTATACAGAATCACCCGAGATGTTTGATGGAAGAGTAAAAACATTGCATCCAAAAATAGAAGGGGGAATACTTTTTCGGAGAGGTAAAAATAAAGATAATCAAGATGCCCAAAAATATGATATCCCTCCAATAGATATGGTTGTCTGCAATTTATATCAATTCAAAGAAGCTATAGCAAAACCAGACACTACTTTGGAAGAAGCTCTGGAGCTTATTGATATCGGTGGGCCGACCATGATACGAGCAGCGGCTAAGAACTTTTCAGACGTAGTTGTTATTCCAAATTCAAAATATTATAATCTAATTTTAAGTGAGTTAAGAGAATCAGGAGGAATTAGTGATAAAACTAGAGCTATATTAGCTCAAGATGTTTTTACTATTATGGCAGACTACAACGCAGCAATTTCTAGTTATTTACAAAATTATAATAATCCAGATGAAATAATGGGAGGATCTCTCATTAAAACATTTCAAAAAGTTCAAGATTGTCGCTATGGTGAAAATTGGGATCAAGTAGCAGCTTATTATTCAGATCTTACTTCGAAATATGGATTACATAATCTTGAAAAAGTAAGTGGAAAACAAATATCATTTAATAATTATTTAGATATCGATTCTTGTATGCAAATCCTCTTAGATTTCGGTACACAACATTATACAACATCAATTTTAAAACATACAAGTCCTAATGGTGTAGCAATTGATAAAAAAGATCAATTAACCTCAGTGAAAAAAGCATTCAACACAGATCCATTGTCTGCATTTGGAGGAATTTGGGGAGTTAATAAAGAATTAACAAAAGATGTAGCAGATTTCATTGTAAACAAAGAAAAAATATTTGTGGAAGTATTAATGGCTCCATCCTTCGAAACGGAGGCTTTACAGATGTTAAAACAAAAAAAAAATATGATACTTATTAAATATGGTGATTTTCTCAATAAAAGGAATGAAATATATAAAAATCTTGAGATCAGAAGTGTACTTGGAGGGATCCTTGTTCAAGAGTATGATAGTAATTCTGTCGTTAAAGAGTGGAATGTGGTTAGTAAGAAAAAAGTGAGTGATGCTGAAAAGGAAGCTCTTATCTTTGCATATAAAATTTCTAAATGGGCTAAGTCGAATTCTGCTTGTTTTGCCCAATTTTATGATGATGGAATTTATACTATAGGAATTGGGGCTGGACAACAAAGTAGAGTCCATGTAGTTAAATTAGCTATTCAAAAGGCTATAGAATTTGGCCATAACGATGAATTAAAAGATTGTGTTATGGGAACAGATTCTTTCTTTCCATTTCCAGACGGCTTAGAGGTCTCTGTCGAAGCTGGCGCAAAAGCTATTATTAATCCTGGTGGATCCATTAGAGATGAAGCTGTGATTAAACGTGCAGATGAATTGGGCTGTGCTTTAGTATTCTGTGGAAAAAGAGTATTCCGTCATTGATTAACATTACGGAATTATCAATTTGGTCTTAAATATTTCTGAATTAATCTTCTTGAAATTTTTGTCGGAAGGTTTATAAAGTTCAAAAGATAATTTTATAATACTCAATATTATGAATTTATCTTTTTAAATTAATAATTTAAATGAGGAGAGTATTTCTAATCATATCTTAATAAGATGGAGCACTTTTAAAGATGGATTTCTTTCTTGATAACTTAAAAGAAACACTTGAAGCGATAAACAAGCTAATAGACAACAAAGTAACACTCGTAAATACCAAGAGAATTAGAAGGTGTATAAATATTAAATCTTCAAATCGCTCTAAGATTAATTTCATTTGGAGAGCTTTGAAATGTCTTGAAGAAGAAGGAATTCTAACATTAAACGGAATAACTAATCCTAAAACTTATAAGATAATATCAAATGAAAAAATAGATATCAATAAAACACTTTCTCAAATTAAAGATCAGAGAAGAAATGGACTTTAAATTAAATTTAACTGTAATAAAAGCTCATTTAATTTACTATTAGATTCTGTATCATCCGGATTGATAGCTAACCGTTTCTGGTAAAATATAACATTCGGATATTTTAACTCAAGTTTATTAATTCTTTTAATCCAGGTATTAAAGTTATTTAAAAGTTCATATACTTCGGGATCTTCATCTAATA
>JAEOTV010000211.1 GCA_016839635.1 Promethearchaeota archaeon
TCCAACACACGCTTATGAATATGAATTCAGAAATAGAGGTTATTAATGAGAGCAAAATGATTCACAGAGTTTTAGAATGTGAAGTTTGGGGAATGGTTCAGAAAGTATGGCCTCAGGATGCAATTCCTTGTCACAAGGTCACACTAGCAAGTATTAGAGGTTTGTTAAAGGGAGCTTTTCCAGAAAAAGAGTTTATTTTAAAACATAAGAAGAAAATCCCTTTGGGAGATCCTTGTTGTGAGGTTGAAATTTCCGTTAAAATTCCGTAATAACCTTTTATTTTTCGAGATTCTTTTTTACAATTTCTAATTGGTTTTCTAATCTTTTCTTTTCATTTTCTAATTCTTCCTTGCGCGTTTTCTTCTCTTCTTCTCGACTTTTTAAAGAATCCTTACTAGGTTTTTGCAAATAATCAGTATTTTTTTGGACATCTTTAATTTCTTTCAAAACTGAACGTCTGAGATTTTGATCTTTATATTTTCGATCCATTGGTATAGAAAAAATTGAGTTATCTATTTTCGAAATTCTATGCCTTATTGCTGTCCGAATAAATTCGGATTTGTTTTGAAAGGCTATTCCTGCATACCTATTTATTTTTTTATAAAATCGTTCGGTAACTAAAATTTTAATCAATTTCGTTCTTTTATCTTCTTCTTGTTTCTTTGCCATATTATTTATCATTTTTTTTATTAATTATAACCTTTTTATGATCCTTTTATGGACATAAAATGGTACATATAATAATAAAGGAGATTTTCATATTTAAATGTATATATCTTTTACTTGAAATTTAAACACTAATTTAATTTTTGAAAAATTAAGAAATACTTTTTGATAAGCTAAGTAAATCGATTTTTACTTTTTATGACTATACTTTAGGATTTAAAATTGCATTAGCAGAGATATTTTCCCCATAAACTTCAAAAGCAAGAGTTCTCAGACCATCCAATCCAATCGGTTCTTCTTTAAGCTTCTCTGATTGCCAAATTCTTAATTTTTTAAACTCTTTTCTAATTTCTGAGGTATAGCTCAGTTGAAGAGTTCTAATTTTATCACAAAATTCACAATTCTTTGGTTCAGGGATTATCATGTTTATATGAACTCCTTCTAATTTGATATATCGTCTTGTTAAATCTCTAGCTCTTTTAATTTCTTCAAAGCTAGGTTTTTCAGCTATAGTTACCAATCTAAGTGACCCCATTTCATGAATTAGATCTGAAATTCTTTCTCCGCGTTTTTCTAACTCAACTATCATGTTAAATATTTCTTTTCCTAATTCACGTCTTTCTTCATAGTTATCAAATGGCTTAATTAAATTTCTCCACATTTTTGAAATATTTCGAATCGCCCCCTTAATAGAATTATAGAAATTTAATGAATATTTAAGGACTACTTTAACTTGGTCCTCAGGAATCTCAAAGAGGGTAATCATGTTAGCAGTTGGAGGGAAATCTGCAATAATTATATCATATTGAATATCTTGAGAATTAACATCTTCAGCATCTAATATTTTTTGAAAAAACATAGCATTTTTTAATGCTAATGGAATAGAATCAGCAGTAAATGTTGTATCTATAAAATTTTCGACTTGAGGAATCATTCCTACAAGAGGCATTTGCTTTGTAAGGATTTTCATTTTCTCTATTAAATTTTTTGTATATTTCTTAGCATAAATATCTGCATCAGGTTCAATAGCCCATAAATTTTTTGTTAACGTTGTTACTTTGCTTCCAATCTTCATTTTAAACAAATCACTAAGGTTGTGAGCCATATCAAAAGAAATCAAAAGAATTCTTTTATTAGGAAGTAAATCGGAGAGTAAAACTGCTGTAGCGGCACTAATTGAACTCTTTCCTACTCCGCCTTTCCCTCCAAGTACGATAATTTTTTCCATAATTAATAGTACATTTAAAACATCTAATTTATAATATCAAAAATAAAAATTACATAAAAAACTAACCAAATAAATTAGAATATCAATAGTATTCAATTAGCAAAAAATAAATTGAGTGCTTAATTTTATAAGAATATAATATTAATTAATATCAATAAATTTTATTAAAGTATCAATTTAATTAACCAATCATATTAATACATTTTAAAAATTAAATTTACATTTAAAAGATTCAAAGAATTTCATAAATTAATAAAATTAATTAAAATAATAGCAAAAAAATTATCTAAATTATAATTAATTCAGTATATCAAAATTGTTGTTTAACGTTATAATTATATAGAAGAAGTAGATTCATATTTCAAGCTTAACAA
>JAEOTV010000030.1 GCA_016839635.1 Promethearchaeota archaeon
ATTCCTACCCACTCACCCCCTCTGATAATCTCTTTTGCTTTTTCCCATCCTCGTTCTGGATGTTCACGATCAATTTTAAAAGCTCCTAGATTATTGAAAAGTGTCTTTACAATAGGAGTTTTAAAATTGTCTAATTTACTCATATAGCGAATTCTCCTATGACATGCAGCACCATAAAAAAATGGGTCAATATGCGATTCATGATTGCCAACTAAAATGCCTGGACCATACTCTGGAAACATATTTCCTTTTGGATATTCTGCTTTAAAATTCCAGAATGTTCGGACAGCCCATTTAATATATATATATGCTGCCCACCATTGGAGCCTTCCTTCAATTGGTTTCAAGTCCATTCTTTTGATGATATATCGATATAAATCATTCAGAGGGTCGATTGGATTATATTTCAGAAGTTTATATGTCCAATCTTGATGTTGTTTTTCGTATTTTAGTTCCTCCTGCAATTTATCTTCCGTGGATTTACTAAGTTCCATTTCTTCTGCAATTTGATACCCTTTTTTTTCCAATTGCATTATCCTTACCATTTTTTATTTGAAAACTACTAAAAACTTAATAAAAAGCTAGTTTTTCAGTGGAATCCATTTTACTTAAAGACTTGTTTATTTAAAAAATTAATGGTTGATATAATACAAGAAGAAACATGATTATCTTGGAGATTCAAAATCAGAGATTATTAAGAATTAAATCATAGATAGTTAATAACCACCAAAAAAAGCCACTTGAGATTGATTTTGAATGATCGGATTTAAAAAGAGCACTATTTTTCTATTATCTTTAATAAGTCATCTAAAGACTCAATTAAAAGGTCAGGTTTATATTCTGTTAAAATTGCAGCTTTACTTACTCCACTCGCAACTCCGATTGTCCAAAAACCAGCTTCTCGACCAGCAGTAATGTCAGAGGGCATATCTCCTATCATCAAAAATTCATCTCTACGTCGTTTTTCATAGTTTTCTAATGCAGGTTGGAGTGCCATGGGATCTGGTTTTTGCACGGGTATCTTATCACTTCCATAAATCCCTTTAAACACTTTCTCAAATTCTTCTTTTTCTAAATGTTCTATAATGGTTTTTGTTTTATTATGTGAAATTATAAAAAGATCCGCAGATTTACTTATTTTTTTTAATAAAGCTTTTACTGCTGGGAAAAATTGAGCTTCCTTTGCATATTCAAGATATTTAGCGAAAATTTTTACAGCAATCTGAAGTTTATTAAAATAGGTCAATCCCTGGAGTGCAGTTATATGGTTAAAAATTTCATAAGATTCGAGTAAAACCTTAGGTAGGGGATATCCTTGAATAGTTTCTAATAAAGCACCAATTTCCTGTATTGTTGCTTCCATATCAATATCTAATTTCTTTTCTCCTAAAATTTCTTCAATTGATTTTTCAATAATTTCTCTTATATCAAGTAAAGTTCCATCAAAATCAAAAATTATTCCGCGAAGCGAGCCTGTTTGAAGTAATTCAATTAACTGCTTATCTCTACTCATATAGTTTAAAATAGTGGAAGAGTTAAAAATTTTTCGTATATTAGATTCAAGAAAGCAGTTGTTTTATAGCACCATATCCTTGGTAGATTTCACACATAAGGAGAGTATAGATTATTATTTTTTGCCCAGAAACATAAATAAATAAAACTGTTGATGTGATATTACTTGGAACTAAAAATAAGGCAAGATAATAAATGATTAAAATAATTGATGTAATTGCAAATACAATTGCATATGATTTTGCATAATCTTCATTTTGAAATAGTGTAATAGTAAGCAAACTAATTGATATAAAAATAGAACCAAAACCAAGAAAAACAAATAAATTATGCAAAAACCCAAGGATGTCTGAAGGCGTGAAAGCAATCCCTATAAAGAAAATTCCTGTAAAAACACCAAAAAGAGATCCAAAGATACTAAGCCATTTCATTTTGCTATTATTTTTAAAAAAGCTCTGAAATGCAATATAAAAGGGGACTTGAGAAATTCCCCATACACTTAAAGTAACGGTGAATAAGATAAAAGATATCATATTCGGATTACCAGAATGAGCAATAATTCGCCCTAAATCGCTAAAATAGTTATACCAGAAGGAGTAACCTTGACTCAAAGGATCAGTATAAGTTCCACCCTCATAATAAAACATAGCTATAATTGTTAATATTATAAATTGAATACAACCAATTATATTCAAAATAAATGTCCAGTATTTCCAAGATTTGCGATTCATTGAATATCATCACATAATTCCGCTTAAGATATAATTTAACACAGAATAAATAAGTTAAAAACTTAAAGATAATTTAAATTTGTAATTGAGAGACAAATTTATAATAATGAAAATATGAAAAAAGGATGGGTTTATGAG
>JAEOTV010000212.1 GCA_016839635.1 Promethearchaeota archaeon
CAACTAATATTTCAGCTGCCGTTCCAGGTATAGAATCCAAACCAGCTTTTTCGAGTTCTTTTAAAGTGTTTTGAATTGTATCTCCATTTAATTGAGACATATAAAATATTTCTTGAGGTGAAAAAGCGTGTGTATGAATTCTTCTATCAACATCTTTTACAGTTTTTAAAATATCTAAGTAGAAATCAAATGTTAAATCGGGGTGTATACCTCCTTGAATACAAACTTCAGTACAATTATTTTTTTTTGCCTCTATAACTTTTTCTTTAATCTCATCAAGAGTTAATAGAAATCCTATATTTTTATCGGGAACACTAAAACAACAAAATTTACAACCTTGAAAACATATGTTTGTAAAATTTATGTTGCGATTTATTACAAAAGTCACTAAATCTTTCTTTTTTTCAAGGCAAATCGTATCAGCAACATTTTGTAAAGCAATAAATTCCTTACCAGTAACTTTGAGCAGTTCAAAGCCTTCTTCTAAAGTTAAATCATCTTCTGAATTGAGAGCCTTTTTAAGAATAGATTTGATTTTAGGTTTTATATGATTAAAAAGTTCAGATTTTAACAATTAAATTAAACTCTCAATTCTTTTTTTAATACTTACGGGACAGAATTCGCTCTTTTTTATAAATTTATCGTAGATTGGAAGTCTCTCTTTAAGTACAAAACCTAATTTCTCGCAAATTTGACTTAAATCATCAATTTGAGGCCAAGACATATCAGGATTAATGTAATCTATTGTGAACGGTGATATTCCTCCAAAATCGTCAATACCTATCTCAATAAAATCTTTTTCAAATCCAGAGATTAAATTTGGTGGAACTTGAATAGCAATTTCGTTATTAAAAATTAATTTTGCTATACCAGCTATTTTCAACATATCTTCAATTGAAATGGGATTTTCGGGATGATATTGTATGCCATCTTTATATACAAAATTCTGAATTATAATCTCTTGGATATGACCGTACTTTTCGTGTATTTTCTTAATTAAATATAAGTCGTTCACTCTATTTTCGAAAGTTTCTCCAATACCCAACAACAATCCAGTAGTAAACGGGATTTTTAACTTCCCAGCATCTTCTATATGTCTTATCCTATATTCTGGGAGTTTACCAGGAGAAAATTCATGTACTTTCCCTTTTTTAAAGAGTTCCATGCTAGTACTTTCCAACATTAATCCCATACTTGCACAATAATTTTTTAATTCTTTCAGTTCCTCGTAAGTAAGTAAACCTATGTTAATATGTGGTAATATTTTAAAATCCAATAAATATGTACATATATCTTTAACAAATACTATATAATCGCTACAATCCCTCTTTTCTAGTTCTTTTGCAACTATTTCAAAACTTTCAGGTTTTTCTCCCGACATCAAAAGGGCTTCTTTACAATTATAACTAATTGCTTTCTGAATTAATGTTATCATTTGGTCATTTGCTAAAAGAACAATGTTTTCTTGACCGTTTAATTTTGGGACTTTATAATTATAAAAACAATATCCACAATAATTTTGACAATAATTAGAAAGTGATAATGTAAAATTTTTAGAATACGTAATTACATTTTGTTCTTCTTTAGGTAATTGTGCTTTAATCTCCTTTATTTTTTCCTTTATTTTTTTAATTGATAAGCTTTTAAAATATTCAATATCTTCTCTATTGTTCATTATCATTGCTTTTTATATTTTAAAATAACATAATTATTTCTATTAAGAACTTCAATTAAGTTAAATCGTGGAGCTTGAACCATTTTTTCGAATCCCTTTCCTTCAACTAAACTAAGAGCATCTCTCCCTCCTACAATCCAGGGAGCAATTGTTATCCGCATCTCATCCACTAAATTATTCTTGATAAAACTCCAATTTAAAGTCCCTCCTCCTTCTAATAAAATGGTTTTTATCTCTAAATCATATAAAAAGGGCATTAGTTTTATGATATCTACTTTTTCTCCTTTTCCTGATTGGATTAATTTTATATTTTTAGCTTCGAATTCCTTAATTTTTTCTGTAGGTGCATTTTCAGTTGTACATATAATTGTTGGATAACTTTCAGGTTGAAAATCAATAACTTTCGAATCAATCGGAATGCTTAAATTGCTATCTACTACTATCCGATAAAATCCTTTATGTTCGTAAAATTTAATGTGAAGTTTTGGATTATCTTTTAAAATTGTTCCTTTACCAACCATAATGGCGTCTACTTGTGTTCTAAGTTTATGGACCTCCTTCCAATCTTGCTCATCTGATAACTCAGGATCTCCTGTCTTTGAAGCAATTTTTCCATCGATAGTCATTGCTGCGCTTAGAATTATGTAAGGTTTATTAACTTCTTTCAAATACTAATTCTCCTTTTATATATGTTTTTTTAATATTTTCGGATTTTGTTCTTTGAGTGATTAAGTTAAATATATTATCATTATCTGGATTATATGAATATAAATTTGGATCATTTAGGTCAATCAAAAAATAATCGGCTGACTTTCCTTCTGAAATCGAGCCAAATTTATTCTCAAGATTAAAAGATTTTGCTGCGTTAATAGTTACCATTTTTAATAATTCTTTTGAGGTCAATTGAATATTTTTATCAAAATTACATAAGACTCTCGAAATTCTGTAGAGATATCGCATCTCTTCAAATAAATCAGCATTATTTACCATTAAATTATCTGTTCCTAAGGATACAGGAATTCCTAATCTTAAAATTTCCATAATAGGGGGAAATCCCGATCCAAAATATCCATTACA
>JAEOTV010000213.1 GCA_016839635.1 Promethearchaeota archaeon
GTAAGAGTTTTGCTTGGAGTCCAGCCAGAAGCCCCTGTACTAGCATCAACCTTTCCTACTAAATCTGGATTAATTAAATCTAAACAGATATTTAATTTTCCTGGCGGAATCGAAGAATCAATATTAGGATGCCACATTAAAGTTACCGCATATGCATAGGGAGGAGCGAAAGGGTAGTTTTCAGGAAATTTAATCTCAAACACAAATTTGCCATCTGCATAGGGAGTTCCTTTTTTCCCAATAATGGTGAGCCTTAAGTGATCAATACTTCTGCCCCATGGTTCTAAAATTACTAGTGGTTCGTTTTTATATGCCTCGATTGCCTCAGTATAGTCTGTTTCTTCTCTGATAATAATCACCAATCTTTTAATTTTGCTTTTAAATTGTAAATGTTATATAAGTTTAATTTTATAAAATTATATTTTAATATATTAAAAATTTTTCACAACAAAAGAATTTTAAGGTTTTTTGTTGTGTTTTTTTTTGAGTTAATAATTTTATAAAGTAAATATATTTGAAGTTTTCTTAAACTAAAAGGAAGAATTTAGTTGTACACAAAAATTCAAAGGAAATAAAAGAAAGTCTAGTAACACTCTTTATTTTAGTCTTGAACCACAATGTATACAAAAACTATGACTCGCTTTTATTTCATTTTGACAGAAGGGACATCTTACAAGTTGCTGTTCCGCAATTCTTTCTTCTCTACGAATTATAGTCTGACTTGTAACTCTTGCCGTTCTAACTTTTTTTATTACAATTATATTTATAATCGTAAATCCAATAGCAATTGAGATGATTAATAGTATTAGAAAATTAAAAGGCGGTGGCGTAAGCGGATCAAGATATTTAAAAATTGTAACTTCTGAAAAGCTTTCTTGACCAAAGGTATCATTAATATAAAATCGAATAATGACGAATTCTTCTCCAAATTTATCCCATTCTGATTGATCTATTGATCCTAAAAGACTTATGAATTTGATTTTTGTTCCATTATTTACAGTGTACCATGTACTATCTAAAATCGGAGTTGATATTGAAATACTAAAACTGGGGGCTCCTATTCCAAAAAGATCGCCATTATGCGGAGAATTGATTAAGATTTGGGGAGCAGATATATCAATTGTAAAGTAGCGTAGTATTGATTCAATTGTAAATCCAGAAGAATTTTTCCCATATACTCTAATATTATGTATTCCATTTCCAGGTAAGGGAATGACAGTATTTCCTTTAATGGTTTTATTAATACTCCCATCTAATAAATAACCAGGTGATTCTAAATCTGTTATATTTGTGTAACTGAGTAACAATCCTTCATGTCTGTTATCTCCAATATCATAATTTGGATCCCATGAATACCCTACAGCATCCCAATAGAGAGTTAAGCTATCAGCAGCATACCCTGTATGAGCGCGAAATTGATTTAAATCATTATTTACTTCATAATTATAAGGCCCATATGGAACTCCATCAATATAAATCATATATGTATATTGGTTTGTGAGCCCTTGATAAACATTTCCATATGATCCTCTAAAATCGAATCTAATATGGTACCATGTATTAATTTGTGGTGTTGGAGCTCCAACAATTATATGGCTTCCCGTATCATCCTTATACTTGAAAGAGCCTTCAGAAATACTTAATATGCATAAATTTTCACCTCCAATTCTGAGAGAAAAAAAACTTCCTTCAATAATATTAGTAACTCTCATCCAACTTTCTACAGTTCCAAAGGTTTGTATAGAATCCCAAATTTGATATACATCCCCACCATTTGTGGAGGAAGTATCGATTATCTCATATACTTTTTTATATCCATCCATTTCTTCAATTACTCCACCATCTTTATCATCATCAGACCATCCTGGTGCTGTTTGACCGATAAGTGCGTCGTCAAAACTATAAGTCCCAGGATAATACCCACTCATGGGTTCAGTATAAGTTCTATTTTCTGGAGTAACTATATTGATAGGTAAAAATTTAATGGTAAAATACTTAGTGTCTGATTTCAATATCTCTCCCAAGGAATTATTACCAAATATTTGAATGGTGTGTAATCCTTCATTAGGCATAGAAATTGTAGTATTTCCCAAAATAGTTATATTTACTTGATTATCTAAAGAATATCCAATCCAATCTAAGTTTGTTGTATTTGTATAACTGAGTAATAATCCTTCATTAAGGTTATCTCCAATATTATAATTTAAATCCCATGAATATCCAATAGCATCAATCATCCCAATATGATCATCATTACTTACACCTGTGTTTATTTGTATATGATTAACTGATACTGATTGACCCCCATGTGGTGCAAGGGGAGCATGATTTATATTTATTCCATTTAAATATACAGTATAAGTGTCATCTGGTAATCCCATATAAGCTGGAGCTCCGGCTCTTCTGAAATCAATTCTAATATGATGCCATTGATCTGTACTAACGGCTCCAAACTCAGTACAATTTACCATTACTCCCCCATCATATACTATAAAAGATTCTCCAGCTCTTAGTGCAACCCTAGCAAAAGTTTTACCAGCTATACTATCTTTCAACCAAACAACCAAAGCAGGCTCAGTTGCAAGACTCCATAATTCAACAGTTCCATAGCTTTGATAATTAAAGTCATTATAGAGTCTAGCCGCACCTCCTGCATTATTATCATCTAATTCATACACTTTCTTATGTCCCTTATATTCATCAGTAATTTGCGTTAAGCATGATGCATCATTCCCGGTAGTCCATGAGCTAGCATCACTTCCAGAAGTTTCATTTTCAAATCCATACGTTGCAGGATAATACCCCCTCATAGGTTCAGTATAAGTTATATTTTCTGGAGTAATGATATTAACATAATCTAAGGCACTTTCAGCACATACAACATCATCAATATATCCGACGATTCCTTGATGGCCACTTGCAAATCTAACATGAGTAATTTGTGATGGATCATTTGTACATGTAGTTTCTCCCTTATATTCATTATTTAAA
>JAEOTV010000214.1 GCA_016839635.1 Promethearchaeota archaeon
ATTATACAAATTATCATTTGAAGAATGTAAAGAAATTATATCTACTAATAAAAAAACACTTGAAAAAAGAACTCAAAAGTCAGAAATCATTGGTTTTCGAGCGCCGTACTTAAAACCTCCAAAATATCTATTCCGAATATTAAATGATCTAGGATTTAAATATGATTCTTCAATTAGTACTCGAAAAAGATTGCAGTATTATCAAAGAAATAAGCATGGAATTCAAGAATTTCATCCTTTGGATATCTACACCGTTTTTAGATTACCTTTAAGTTCTTTTCTTTTACGAAAATGGATATTGAATAAGGAAGTAATTGTATTATATTTTCATGCTTGGGAAGCAATTAATATTAAAAAAGTCATAGTTAGTCAAGCAACGAAACTGAATGCTTTAAAAAATATTTTATTTAGACCTGATCGCTGGTTTCACACAGGAAAACCTTTTATAAGAAGACTTAGTAATTTTATTGAAGAATCCAAAGATAAAAAAGCAGAGTTTATAACTTTAAAGCAATTAGTTAATTCTTAATATTTAAACCAAAACGACCTGCTGTTGATTTTGTAACTTCATATATATCTGTGAGTTCTTTTTTGGTAAAATCCGGAGAATAATATGTAGGTTTGTGTATATGAGTAATGTAATATTCTTTCACTTTTATAAATTTATCAGAAGGTAGCTCCGTATGTTTAAGAATTCTATTTATTATTTCTGCAGGATTTTCACATAAATCATTATAATTTACAATCAAAGTCGCATTTTTAAGTTTCTGATTCGTGTCAAGACAATTAGCAATGAAATCGTAAATGGCATTCCAATAATATGCCCAACCCTTTACATATGTTTTTTTACTTTTCCACAATTCACGTATTTTATGAATTATTTCTGTGTTATTTACATTTATACAAACCTGACGATGCCCAAATTCTTGATGGCCTAGGATCTTCAACCAATCTTGTAAGAGAGGTACTTCATTTTCCAACTTAATGAAAAGCTTTGTTTGTTTAATTAATGAAGCAATATGATTAACGGGATTACGTATAATCAGCAGAAATTTAGAAGTTGGAAAAAGACGATGCAAATATTCCAATCGAGTAATGTTATAATTATTTTTAGCTAAATAACGAGGACGATAATGCGCATTTATGAGCTTTTGAATATGTAAAGTATAAAATCTCTCAAATCTGGGATTTCTAACATTCGCACCGATTATATCTGAAGTATTTTCATCATGTGTGTGCTTAAAATACTTTCGCCAAAAGATCTCCTCAACTGCCTCAGGACTATCGCGTGTTACCATTATACCGTCTTTATGCATACGCTCAGTAGGTTTCGAATAAAAGGGAAATTTATTCAAGAAATAATATAACCAATTAGGGAGGTAGGGCATAAGAAGATTCTTATATTGATGTGCAGCTAAATCAGGGTGTTTACTTAACATTTCTAAAACAATAGTTGTCCCCGCGCGAGCAAGCCCTGTAATGTAAATGGGTTTGTAGATTCTCAATTTACGGATAGTAGATAATAGAGTCATTGTTTCAAATCTTTCGTGTAGAAAGGTAAACGGTTTAAATAAGTCAAAGAATTTAGTTACAAAATATCCCATATAACCAGCCAATGGTAATTTGAAACCTTCTTTCTTAGATTTACGAATTATCTGTAACATTACACTAGCAAGCAGTTTTCTAGTATTTCAAAATTAATATTTGGAATGGTGTTGAAAATATGGAATTTCAATTAAATTTTATTGTTGGTGTGGTCGATTCTACTTCACTTTTCATTTTTCTAATACTTCCAAAGAACCTAATAAGATCTTTAATGGCTTTAAATTTTTTTAAATGTAAAAATAAGGATATTCCTTTTTTCCTATACAATCTCATCAAAGTGTCTTTCCAACCCCTTTTAAAATATCCGTAATAATATGCTTTAGATAAAAGTTGCTCTAATTTTTCCTTGGATAGATTATTTAATCGATTTACTGCCGTTGTAAAATTATATTCACTCCAATTATGAGGTAATAAATAATCATTTTCAATTAAAATGTCTCTGAATTTCGTACCGGGTAAAGGTGTCATTACGGAGTATAACGGAAAATCTATTCCTAACTTTTTAACGGCTTTGATCGTTAACTCGACGTCATCCTCTTCCTCTTCTAGGTCTGACCCTACTAACATACTACCAATTATTACTATATTATTATCATGAAGAATTCTAACTGCTTCAAGGATATCTTTAAATTGAACTTTTTTATCAATACTATCCAGAGATTTTTGACTGAAAGATTCAATTCCAAGAAAAAAACACCAAAATCCTGCCTTTGCCATTTTCTTAATGATATCTGGATTATTTTTTATAACATCAATTCTACTTTGACACGTTAAAGCTGTTTTAATCCCTTCTTTGATTATCAGATCGCAAATTTTTTCTACTCTCTTTATATTTGCAGTGAAATTGTCATCCACAATCATTATATTTTTACGCTTCTTATCACTTAAACTAATTTTGATCTCTTGAAGTACCCGTTCTGGGCTTTTTGTTCTATACGTTCCTCGATAAAAAAGATGGATATTACAAAAGGAGCATCTAAATGGGCACCCTCTTGACGTTTCAATTGCATCTATAGGCATCTGAAAAATCTGATAATAGGTTTTATTATTTCTCAATTCCCTAGCAGGAAATGGTAATTCATCTAAATTTTTGATTAATGGTCTATCTGGATTATTAATAATGCTCCCATTGTTTTTATATGATATACCTTTTATTTCTTCTAAGTCTATGTTTCGGATTAATTCACGAAAAGTAATTTCTCCTTCTCCTCTGACAATGATATCTACAAAAGGATGTTTTATAATCTCAATATGATCAAAGCTAGGATGCCATCCCCCTAAAACGATTAAGTAACCCCTTTTTTTTGATTCTTTTGCTATTTCTAAAGCAAAATTAACTCCGATCGTAAAACAACACGAAATTCCAACAATATCAGGTTTGAAATCGTTAATCTCTTGCATGATTTCTTGGAGGTTTAAATTCCTTACTTTCGCATCAATGATCTTCACATTAACTAAGTCCAAAATTTTAGCTGCAATATATTCTAATCCCAAAGCAGGAATTGCAAATTTATCTGTAATGCTCTTAGTAATAAAATTTGGATTTATCAATGCTACTCGTTGGATTTTTTTGTCAAGTAATTTCATCTTATAGACAATTTCACATATTATTGGTAGAATATGTATTATTTATTTTAATTTTATAAATTTATATCTCTATTAGCAGAATTGTCAATAGAAATTGAAATGATGAGATTTTAATTATAAGGACAAATTTCTTAATTATTAACTTTTATTAAATTTTAAAGTGTCTTTTTGAAAATATCCTTAATTTTTCCAAAACCTCCAGAACAAGGAACATTTTGTGGCACAGTTAAAGAGGCTGAGGAATATAATGAGGAAAAAATAAATTTCTATGGATTTCCACCGATGGGAATTCTTTATCTTGCTACATATCTAAGTGAAAATAATTATGACGTATCTTTATTTGATCAATTCGCTAGAGGAACTTCGCTTGACAGAACTCTAAATTGGATAAAGCGTGAAGATCCAGATATATTGGGATTTTCGACAATAACTACAGCAGGAACTGGGATCACATCCGCAAAAATTGCTCGACGTGTAAAAGAGGAAATAAATCCAAATGTTAAAATCCTATTTGGGAACTATCACGCAACTTTTAATGATACCAGAATATTAAATAAATATCCCTTCATTGATGCTTGCATTAGAGGAGAAGGAGAAAAT
>JAEOTV010000215.1 GCA_016839635.1 Promethearchaeota archaeon
AAAGAAATTCAAAAGTTCGAAATTGATACCTGGATTTTAGAAAAAAATAAAATTGTGGCTTAGGGTATTTCTTTTAATTTTTCTTTTATATATTTTCAATTTCATTGGTCGGTAGCATGATGAGTATAGAACAAAACCCTATTATTGATGATGGGGTAGTAAAACGCAAATGTAAAATCTGTAGTGGGAAAGGAATAATCCAGATTTATCGAAGTGATTTAGAAGAATTTGAAGAAATTAAATGTCCTCATGTAAAACGCCATTAATTAGGTGATAGTTTTGATGTGTTCCTATTGATTTAAAAAAAAAATTTAAGAAATAAAGAGAATTAGAATTCTCTAATTCAATTATTTCGTATTCATCCATTATAGAGAGAATCCCAGGGGAAATTCTCCCATAATGCTTGAGCAATTGTATCTCCATTATCATGTACCCAATATGAATAATAGAAAAGACCTGTATTTTCATCAAAATGTACTTGGCATTTTATATCTACTACAACAGGAATAAAAAGAAACCAATAAGCAAATCTCCTCTGAACTGTAGCAGTTGTAATTCCCGGCTCTGGAGTATTGTATCTAAGACTCGTTTCAGCCTCATATATCCAACTTACACACCAAACTGATCCTACTTCAAAGACATAAGAATAATAAATACTTCTATAATTGGGATATGTGTATACTTCAACAAACAATGTCACTTCAACATAAATATTAGGTTCTTCGGGATACCATCTAGCACGGTGCGTGGCATATCCAGTTTCGATGTGAACCTCAGGATAGTCAGGATAGTCATGAGCTGCTTTCACTGGAATAGAATTAAATGCAATGGATAATGTGATAGCCATTATTAAAATCAAGATATAACGAAATGATTTTTTATTATTTTTCATATCAATACATTCGATTTTGTGTTTTTTTTATATTGTGTATAAGACAAATACTACATCTTATTATTTGATGTTTTGAACTGAAATTTGCCTTAATACTATCATTTTAGATTTCACCTTAGAGATTAAGGTATGGATAAAAAGGATAATCTAGTATTTAATAATTTTCTATTTTATATTATTCATAGAGAAATCGCATAAATAAATTATTAGGGAAAAGATAGGGAATTAATTCCAATCTTATCTCAAATAAAAAATAAAGCAAAAAAGTACTTTCATTAGAATTTAGTGTTTTGTTTTAGACTTGAATAACTTTCTTCTGAGATCTAAGAATAAGTAATGAATATAATATAAAAAGTAAAATATATCACTAACAATTAGCTTCTATACCCTATATATGACAACTTTACTGGGATTTTGGATTTTGATTTTCTATAGAATTAATATCTTTTTTTATTTTTAAATTTATGGAGAATTTGCACGAACTGATTTATTAGATTGATTTTTTATTGAGATTTAATTTACATCAAACGTTGAATTGCAATTTATGAAATTAATAAAGGACGAATTCTTTCAAAGCAATCATATTTCTCCTAAATTTGTCTTCAAATTTAACAATAGTTCACTAATTTTGGAAGTATTTAAATTAACACCCTCCCACACAATTTCTTCACTTATATTCTTATTAGTATTCTCAAAAAATTCTTGCTGATTAAAAATTCCCTCCGAAATTACGGTCATCCTTTACCTTCCTATTAATATAAATGTCTGGACTTCAATTTTTTTACATAATCTTTATAAATTTATAATTTCACCTTAAAAATCTTTCCTTTTCAGTATGCTTTAATACTACAGTTAAGTCTAGCAAACTAAGAATATATTTCAGGAAACTTTCTGAGTTTTTTTCTTTATAAAGATTTAGTAATGATACTTGGTAGAATATAGAAAAATACATTTTTGATGATTGTACATGTGTAAAGAAATTGTGCTCATTGAAGAAGTTGTTGGATTTCAAAAAACCTATTCGATCCTTGATTTAGAACTGACTAATCTTCTAGCTGATATTATACGCCTATGCAAAAAACATCTGTTTAATATCCTCGATATGAAAGTTCTTTTCCATTTACTACGGGATGTTCCTTTTCGAAATGAAAATAAAGCCCTAGAGTTATTAAATGAGCTTGTAAGAGGTGTAAAGCACAGATCTTTTTCCTACACTATGAAAAAAATAAGGCAATTACGAGAGCTAATTCAAGGCGAATACAGGATAAATGGTTCACTTATAATCGATAATGATAATAACGTCCGATGGGATACTACAGTCTCATTTATGTTAAGAGAAACACTACTGGAGAGCTATTCTAAACGTAGGAATTAACTTTTCCTTGTTATTTTTCAAAATGACGCTTAAATGGGAGTGCTCGTTTCTTTCCTTCTAAAAAATCCCTAAATGCGTTAATCCTTTCTGTTTTATTTTTGATTTCACTTTTGGGATGTAATTCACTAAATTCTTTTTGATATATTTTTAGCATCTTCTTTTCAGCGCGGTAAGGAGCCTTTGATATTCTTTTGTGAATGAGATGAAGGATACCTAAATATATTACTCCCATCATGAGAAGGGTAAATACCACTAACATAATGTAGGCAAAGATGTTATAGGGAGTATAGCGTAATATATCCTTTGGATTGAAAATATCTTTGATAAACCAAAATATTAGAAACGTAGAAATCAAGGAAAATAAAAGTAAGGGTACTCGCTTTTTGGGAAGAATTTTTATAGGGAAGGTAATGGATGGCTTTGTTTTCCTTTCTTTTTTCTTAATCTTGGGAATTTTCTGTTTTTCTTTTGTAGTGGTAGGTTCTCCTTTCACTTCTTTTTTTTCATGCTCTTTAATAGTTTTAAGATCCTTGTAAGCATTAATAAAATCTAAAAAGGTGGTATATCGATCATAATTAGTATTGAAATGACCATAAGGATATTTGTCTTCAAATTCATTTTCAATATTTTCAATTTCTTGGAGTAATTCATACCGTTCATGAAACTGATC
>JAEOTV010000216.1 GCA_016839635.1 Promethearchaeota archaeon
ATACTAACGATAAAAAATTTCCGATTGATAATTGGACAAATCAATTTTTTGTGTGCCATAATTGTAAAAAAGTCTGGTGTGGCGTTTGTATGGGCCAAGTAACAACACAAGGACCTTCAAAAACTTTTAAATTAGGGAAAAAGGGAAAAGTAAATTGTCCAGATTGTGGAAATTTCGCTGGAATGGTAAAATTACCTGAAAAATTACCTTTTACCCAAATAAGAACTCCAGATATTGCCTCGAAAGGTTCTGAAGTTATAACAAGAAAAAATTTCTGTAAGTTCTGTGGTGAAGGTATTCCTGAGAACTCAACTTTTTGTAATGAATGCGGAGCAAAACAAGAATAATATTATTAATCTTCACTTTTTACATTGTTAATCAGAAAAACTTTAGAATAACTTCAAGAAAAATTCAAAATTAATAATTATAAAATCTACTATTAAAAATAGGATTCTCTACATTTTATAATAAAATAAATAAATTAAGTTTATATAATAATGTCATCTATTCATCTTTAACATTCAATTTAACTTAAAAATTTAAAAGGTTGAAAATAAAATGAGTGAAAAAAAGAAAGATTCAAATGAATTATTGAATTTCTTAATGATTATCATAGGGCTTCTCTTTATCTTCAAAGCTGTCACGGAATTTTTAGCTTGGGCGGGCATTGTTGTACCAGCTTGGGCAGATACTGCTGCAATACAATCTGTTTTTGGTGGACAAGGTGCTATTTCAATATTATTAGGTTTCTGGTGTCTAATTGCTGGTATTGGATTGTTTAGAGAAGAGGAATACGCATTGGGAATGGGATTAGTTGTACTAAGCATTATGGCAGTATCGGGTATTATGACTATGATTTCATGGGCTGGTGGATCTTTTGATGCAGCATATTGGCCCAATTATATAATAATTATTGCTACTATTGTTGGTGTCCTAGGATTTTTCTGGTTACTCTTTACTTACAAGAGATATGATTAAACTGAATATTATTAAAAAATTTAAACTATAATTTCTTTTTTTTTTAACATTTCTTATCCGTATAATTACATAAATAAAATTGAAATAATAGAAATATTTATTATAACCAACTTAAATATTAAAAATCTTTAATCTACATGATAAATTTCTCCAATAGTCAAGTTTTAGGCATCATAGGTAGTCCACGTCAAGGGGGTAACACTGAGATTTTAGTTGATGAAGTTTTATCAGGTGCAGAAAGTGCTGGAGCAATAGTTAAAAAAGTTATATTAAATAAGTTGAATATTAATCCCTGTCAAGCTTGTAATAGTTGTTATAAAACAGGTAAATGTATGCATGATGATGACATGCTTGAACTGCTGAAAAAGATGGAGGAAAGTGATATCTGGGTCCTTGGTACTCCTATATACTGGTGGGGTCCAACGGCACAATTCAAACTTTTTTTAGACAGATGGTATTGCCCAAAACATCAAGAATTTAAAGGAAAACGTGTTATTCTTGTGATTCCATTTGAAGGAGGACATCCAAGATATGCACGTCATACAGTAGGAATCCTTACAGATGTTTTAGACTATTTAAATATTGAATTATTAGATACTATATTAGCACCTGGAGTAGGGAAGCGAGGTGCAGTCCGTGATAAAAAAGATTTAATGAGAAAAGCTTATGAAGTTGGTCAAAAAGCAATAAAAATGCTAGGAACAACATAATAGTAATATTAAGTTTTATTTATATGCAGTTATCTAAGTTGCTCAAAAAATTTTTTTGAATATTCAATTATAAATTTTTTTTATTATTCTAACTCTTATTAATTTCGTAAATAAAATTTAAAAAAAGACAATCATCTGTAAAATTCATGGAATTAGATGACTTTCTTGAGAAAATAGAATGGTTGGAAAGCACACATCTTTATGGTGGTGCCTGCATAAAAATTAACGATAAGAGTGTAATTTATTTTGATCCCGCTAACTTATCAGAAAAGGGTATGGAACATAAGGCAGATCTGATTTTAATCAGTCATTCTCATGATGACCATTTTTCAATTAAAACCCTGGAAGAGTTAGTTAAACCTACAACAATAATTGTATGTCCTTTGGATTGTGAGGAAGAATTATTGAATGATCATTATGATTTTAATATATATGTAATAAAATCAGGTGAAACAATAACATTAAACGATGTTAAAATTAATGCTGTTCCTGCTTACTCATCAACAGCACATCCAGAATCAGCTGGATGGCTTGGTTATATTATTGAACTTAATAACTTCCGGATTTATCATGCAGGAGATTCAAGTTTTATTCCAGAGATGAATGATTTAAAAAATATAGACATTGCATTTCTTACGGTTAGAGAACCATATATGATGAGCCCCAATGAAGTAATTCAAGCTGTAAATGCCTTTAAGCCAAAGATTTTATACCCTATTCATTGGATTGAAGAAGAAAGGGAAGGGATAAAATTTATTGAAAAAAACGCTCCTAAAACCACAAAAATCATAATTCCTGAAAAGAGATAGAATATTTACTTTATCCAATAATTTTAGTCCTTAACTTCTATTGCTTCAAATGTCCACATACTAATAAATTTGGTTCTCAATTCTTCAGCTAAGCTAGGATCGACAACATTCATACAAGCAAAGATTTGATAAGGTTTTAATGGATTTTGTAATTTGAAAATAACCCTTTTTTTATCTATTATATCAAAATAAGTTGGAGTTCGATGGAAAGTGTATTTCATTTGAAATCCCGGTAATTTAGGGGATAAATCGTAAAGTTCCTCTTGAATCCTTAATATCTCTTTAAAAATATTAATATTTTGTTCTTCCTCCTCTTTAGAAAGTGGTCGTTCGTCGTACTCAAAAGACCATAAGTCCTTTACATTTACACCTCGCTCAATTGCCTTTCGTAAAGGCTCATATATCATTTTTCCAAAAGGTATTACTTTTACAGTATTCTTGTTTATAAATTCATTAAATATGATTTCTTGCTTTGCCTCACTTATATGTTTAACATATAAAGAAAGAATTGATTTTGTACCATATGTGGTCGACCAAAAAATCTTTGAAGGTTCTTTATGGATAAAAACTTCAGAATTATACAATTCAGTTTCAAGTAATTTAGCTTTACTATGTAAATAGTCAATTTTTCTTTTACTTTGGATGGATTGATACTTAATTAAATTATCAAGACCTTTATTCAATGAGAAAGCCTTAAACTTCTTGGGACGTGATTCAATAATTTCAATTAAACCTTTAATCTTCAAATCTTCTAAAACTTCGTAAATCCTGCCACTTGGGACTCCCGATTGTGAAGATATTTGCCTAGCAGAAGGTGGATTTGCTTTTGAGGATGTTAAAAGTACTATATATGCATTTATTTCATATGTAGTAAGATTCGCATCATTCAAAAAAATTTTTAAATCTTCTAGTAAGTAATCAGACATCATTATGCATCAATACGGATTACAACTTAAATCTAGTTGTTTTTGATCGATAAACCATTATAAAGAGTACTTTTTTATTACCATAAAATGGTGAATACCAAATGAGTGAAATTAATGGAGTTTATGATGATTTGTTGGATCATTTTAATAAAATGCCCGTAGGGCTTCCAAAAACACATTCTAGAGTTGAATTTCAGTTATTAAAATTATTATTTACGAAAGAAGAAGCCCAAATAGCAACTAAATTAAATTTTAATCCTCAAAAACTTAAGAAGATACACCGAAAGCTAAGGAATAATAACTTAACTATAGAAGAATTAGATAAAAAATTAGAAGGGATGTATGAAAAAGGTACAATAATAAGAGTGAATAATAATGGTGAAAAGCTATATTTACTGGCTCCTTTTGTCCCTGGTATCTATGAGTTCCAATTAGGGCGCCTTACTCCTGAATTGATTAATATTGTTTTTCAATATTTTAAAGAAGCTTACTTCGAAAAAGAATATAACGTACCAGGTATCCCTCAACTCCGCACCATTCCTGTTGAAGAATCTGTCCCTTTTAATCTAAGTATTGCATCATACGACACGATTCGAGAAATAATAAATATGTCAAGTGAAATTGGTATAATGGATTGTATCTGTCGTAAGGCACATGATATAATTGATGATCCCTGTAAAAAAACAGATCTCAGAAAAACTTGTATGACTTTTGGATCAGCAGCTAAGATGTTCCATGAAAAGGGAGACGCCGAATTCATAACAAAAGAAAAAGCGTATGATTTGATAAAGGATTTTGAAGAAGCGGGATTAGTCCCACAACCTTCGAATTCTCAACGACCATTTGTAATTTGTAACTGTTGTGGTTGTTGTTGTGAAGTGTTAACAAACCAAAAAAGTTTTGATAATCCTGCTCGACTATTTGCCTCAAACTTCCATGCCATTATCAATACTGAATTATGTAGTGGATGTGGAGTATGCGAAGTAAGATGTAACATGGATGCAATTTCCTTAAATAAAGGAATAAGTGAAGTTGACCATGATAAATGTATTGGTTGTGGGCTTTGTGTTTCTACTTGTCCCGAAAATGCAATAAAACTGGAACATAATATGACAGAGATAATACCACCATCAAATACAAAAACTACCTATATCGAAATTATGAACGCAAAAGCTAAATTAGCTCAAACTAATAAAAATTAGGTGATTGAAAAAATTGATAGAAAAACATGATTTAAAAGAGCTTTTGATTAAATGCTGGATGACACACGATGGAATGTGGTTTTTTCATTGTGTTCAAGAATGTGGTATAGATAAAACGAATAAGATAAATAAAGCAGCAGTGCATTCAATGGCGAAAATTGAAATTGAGCGACTTCAAAAATTATTGGAAATTGGAGAAATTGAAAAATTTGAGGATCTCCAAAATATTATGAATGAAGCAATGAAAATATTTAAAGCAGATTTTATGGAATTCATACATACTTTTCCAGAAAAGAATTATATGCACTGCAATATGAATAAATGCTGGGCATATGATGGAGTAAA
>JAEOTV010000217.1 GCA_016839635.1 Promethearchaeota archaeon
AGCTCCTTTAGTG
This sequence comes from Promethearchaeota archaeon, assembly GCA_016839635.1. The sequence continues at coordinate 14 of JAEOTV010000217.1, forward strand.
GGTCACGTTATCGCAGCAGAAGTTATACTAATAGTAATTATTTATATCTCCTTTAGTAAAAGGAAATCAGAAATTAATTAATTGCTGCTCGTCGAACTGGGCATCAAAATTAAGCATATCTACTTTTATATTTTGTTGATTATAACTGTTAATTTCACTGTTCAAAAGGTTTAAATAATTTATTTTTATCTATATATTTAGATATATTTTAATATTAATAATAGAAAAAATATATCTCTAAATATAATAATAACATTGAAGATTAAAATCTATGGTGGATCTCACTGGTTTCAAACTTATTTTTACGAAATTCAATTTGAGTTAAATGGCGCTGGTACAATTGATGATCCATTTTTAATTTCAAATAACCACAATATTAATGACGGCGATCTTGAATATTATATTTATGATTCTTCCTCTTATATTAAGTTTAATAAAATTCTGTTTAAGTCTTTATATCTAAATTTGTGTGAAAATATAATTATAGTGGATGCTGTATTAAAAAACTTAACTCTAAATCGTTGTTCTAAAGTATTGATCCAAAACGCAGAGGTGAAAAAAAGACTAAGTATATTTGACTCACACGTAATTAAATTTGCGGATTGCAATATTAATAAAATGCTGGGCTTTTCAGGGGATCAAATTTTATTTTCTAATTGTAGTGTAAAAAGAATTTCAAAAAAAACTGAAGCTTCAGTCCTCGTCGAACATTCTAAACTAAATAAAATAGAGAAAAAATACCAAAAAAATATTCATGGAAAAGATTTTTCTATAGAAAAATCGTGACAAAACTTTAGATAATAATGATGAAAAATAAAAAAAAGTAAAATTTAGTTTTAAAACTTTAATCTATTGCTTTTGCTGTTGAATATAAAAGTATAATAACGCGAGGAAAAACAATATTTGCATAGCAAAATTCAAACCACCTGCCCAACCAGTACCATGAAGGAAAATTCCTATTATCTGAACAATCGCACCTAAGATTTGTATTAAAATATTTAATATTATAAAGTATTCAATTTTATCCCATTCCTTTTCCCTATATATTAAAAACGTGACAAAAGCAAAGCTTAAAAAAATCACTCCTATAAACCTACCTGCGGTTGGGTCCCAATCAGGCCAACTAAACCATATAACATAAAGATCAATGAAGAATGTAAAGAATATCCCAAATAAAACAAAAACTGCAAGCTCAACAAGAAGGGTGATTTTTAATCCCTTTAAAATTTCAGGACTCATTTAATATTATCCCTCTACTATATATTTTTTGAAAAATTTTACTCAAATGTATTTTCTATTTTATATAAATCTTTTCAATAACATCAAAGAAGGATTAATAGAAAATATTTGCTTGGATTAATTAAGAGATCATACAGAAAAATTAACCATAAATTAATCTATTTTTTATTTAACACGAGAAAGTCTAAAAAGATAATAATATAATATGATTTAGATTTTGTCTAATATTGATATAGCAAATTTTTTAGCATTTTCAAGATCTTGTTCATTAGGATGTCCTTTTACATAATTTATAAAATTTTCTTCAACTTTCTTCCTCTCCTCTGGTGAGAGTGTAGAAAGACGTGCTTCTCTTTGCTGCTGTGCTAATGGAACTAAATTTTCACCGCAGCACTCGAACTCGCCTAACAATTGGCATTTTTGTTTTTCGATTAAATTATTTATCGATTTAAATGCCTTCGGCCAAGGAGTTATACTTTCATGGGTGTAAAAATATGCAAAATTGGGAGGTAAATTAGGAGCTTTTTTTATAAGAGTTGTGACTTTCCTGCTCACATTAAAAGCGTAGATTCCCGATCCTAAAAAGACAAGATCATAGGATTCTAAATTTATTGGGTCTACTTCTTTTACTTTTAAAAGGTCAACATCGTGTCCCGTGATTCCTTTTTTTAGGGCGTTAGCAACTTTTTCAGTATTTCCGGTATCTGAGTAATAAGTTATTAATATTTTCATTTTCAACTTTTAAAAACTATTATTTAATTAGTACTTAATATCTCCTTTCGAATAAATATTTTTCTTACGAAATAAAATAAGAGATTGCGCCCCCTCAACCCTTAACCGGTAAAAAAAAGAAATGGAAAAGAAAAATCTAGCTTAATGTAGATTAACGTTAAAATTGAATGTTATATTTTGTAAAAATTCCTTATACCGAGAACGAAGAGTCACCTCAGTGACTCCAATGACTTTTGAAATATCTTTTTGACTTACTTTATGATTCTTCAACTTCGATACTAAGTATATCGACCCGGCACACAATCCTTTTGGATCTTTACCACAAATTGATGTATTTGCAATGAAATTCTTTAAAACCTTTATAGCTTCTTTCTCTACATTAATATCTAAACCTAAATCAGCGCAATAACGTGGTATAAGGGATACAGGATCAATATGAGGTGATTTTAAATTCAATTCTCTTACTAAGATCTTATAGCATTTTTTTACAATATTATCATTTATTGATGCTTCCTCTAAGATTTCTTGAAGAGTAATAGGAACTCTCTCCTGCTTGCATACATAATACGCACATGCAGCAATCATACCATTTATAGATCTGCCCCTTAAGAGATTTTTTTTAAAGACTTCTTTATAAAGCCGAACAGCTGATTTTTTTACCCTCTCTGGAAAATTTAAATTGCCACCTATCCTCTTTAATTCTGTAATGGCAATTAACATATTTCTCTTTTCCCAAGATAAATGAGTATTCCATTTTGCTGCCCTCCTTAAATCGGGATTTTTTATTTTTGTCCTATCAATTATCGTACTCAACCCTATATCAGGCATCAAAATTGAAATTGGACATCCAGTTCGTTCTTTTTTATCCTTCTCTTGCTTTGAATAAGCCCTTATACCACTGTGAGTGATATCGACTGCCTTTTCAGATACAACCAAACCACAATGCTGGCAAACAATCTCCCCTCTTTGATGGATAGTGATAGTGGTGCCCCCACATTCAGGACAGAAACCACTATTTTGAGGTGTAATTTCAACAACCATAAGTTTTAACCCTAATTATTAGTTTTTTTATCGTTTTTTGTGACAATCAATATATTTGAACACACAATATATACAAAAAATTTTGTTTTTTACAACAAATAATTTTTTGTATATTATTATAGATCCCTTTTTAGTATTTAAATGTTTTCGTTATAACAAATCCTTTAAATATGCATTATTTATTTGTACACAAAAAACATTTGTTAGTAGAAACTATTAACCTAATATTATAAAATATGTATAATATCTACAATATACTTTATTTGTTATAAAATCTAATACTGATTTCAATAGAATTACTAAATTTGTCGGGTAAATTAGTTTTACTAAGTATAAATCAATTTTATTGAGTACAAAAAAATTTGGAATTAACCAAACCTAATTAGAGATTATTAACAAAACTAACTTCTATTCATATTTTTTTGGTTTATATAAGAATATAATAACATAAATTATCTCAAATATTATATGATAATTTTTTTACACACAAAATTCCGTTTTCAAACGAGAAAAAAAAATAAAAAAAACATTAAATAATAGTTCTTTTATTATGTTTTCAAGTAAAAATAAGCTAGGAATTAGTGGTACAAAAATAACTGATCCTAAAAATACTGACGAAAATCAGGATAAAAAAAAATCAGAGGAATCTTCTATGAGTAATAATGGTGTTTCCACTAAAAAGACAGATGAAATGAAGAAATACGAGCAACTCACAGGTAGATATGCAATTTGGCGGGGAATTGTAACCGAGGGTTTTAGAAAGTGGCAAAGAGGAGACAAAGTTTATCAACGAGATAAAGAAAGAATTTCCTTGTATGTATCTGATGATACTAAATTAAAATGGTTAAATTATACAAAAAAGAATGGAGATCTTACCATTTCTAAGCTAATTCGAGAAGCAGTTTCACTTTTTATAGAGAATAAATCAAATAATTCAGGACATAACTTATCAAAATTAAAACCTCAAACAATTTCAAATATATCTCACACATTAAAAGAACCTTTAACATCAATAAAAGGATATTCACAGTTACTTATTGAGAATTATAAAGATCAATTGAATGATCAGGTTTTAGAAACAGTAAAAAATATCTTTGAACAATCTGTATTGCTTGAGAAGAAAATAATAAATATTTTAGATAATATGAAAGTAGAATCAGAATATGATGTATTATTAATTGAAGATGATCTTGCGACCATTCGATTGATAACAAGTTATTTCGACAGTAAGGGATATAAATGTAAAGGTGTTGTAAGTGGTTCAAAAGGTTTGGAAGAATTAGGGAATACAATTCCAAAAGTGATCTTGTTAGATATTATTTTACCAGACCTTAGTGGATATGACATCTGTAAAACAATAAAATCAGATAAAGAATGGGCAGATATTCCTTTGTTTTTCTTAACCGCCATAGCTGGGAGTGAAGTTGAAAAGAACTTAAAAGATACGAAAGCAGATGGGTATATATTAAAACCATTTAATTTTTCTGATTTTGAAGTAATATTTGATGTTTTAAAGAAAAACTAAGAACAAGATTTGATTTTATTACTATTTCTTAGAAATTTGGACATAATCACGATAACACATTAGCTTTATAATAAAAAAGATTTATAAATGGATAAAAAATTACACAATATTGTATACTTACAATATTTGAAATCTTAATTGATGAACAAATTATATATTTAGAGAATAATGTTTACAAAAATGAAGGATATCTGATAAAAAAAAAGGAGGAGAGTCAAAAAATTTCAGATAAAAATAATTCAACTAAAAAAGATAAAGAAAATGCAAAAAAAAGGAAGCACTTGACAGATGAGGAAATCGAAAATCTCGACCTTAAAAGTAAACAAGTTAAAGATTTAATGGAAGAATACGAAAATGGAACTGATAAATATGCGATTTGGCGTGGGTCTATAACAGAAGGATTCAAAAAGTGGTTAAAAGGGGAGAAAATCTATGATAGAGACAAAGAAAGGATCTCATTATATGTATCAGAAGACACAAAAGACCAATGGCAAAAATTTAAAGAAAAAAAAGATTACTCCACGATCTCAGCTTTGATTAGAGAGAGTGTCGATTATTACATTGAACAAAAATCTGACCTTCTCAGTGATAAATTACAAAGAATGGATGAGAAGACAATTTCTAACATTTCTCATGCATTAAAGGAGCCACTCACCACCATAAAGGGATTCAGTCAACTTCTTCTAGAAAATTACGCAGATGAGTTGAATGAAGATGTTTTGCTTACAATTAAAAATATCTTTGACCAAAGTTTACTTCTCGAAAATAAAATCATTAATATACTAGATAATATTGCTACTGAAGAACATCACCCTCAGTATGACATACTGCTGATTGAAGATGATTTAGCAACCATACGCTTGCTTACGAGTTATTTCGAAAGTAAGGGATATAAATGTAAGGGTGTAGTAAGTGGAACAAAAGGTATAGAAGAAATTAGAGGCGGTATTCCCAAACTTATCCTATTAGATATTATCTTACCAGACATTTCTGGATATGAAATATGTAAAATGATTAAGGAGCATGAAAAATATAAAGAAATACCAGTTTACTTATTGACGGCAATACCTGGGAGTGAAGTGGAAAAAAAAATGGTCGACATTAAAGCTGATGGATATATCTTGAAACCGTTTGATTTTTCAGATTTTGAAGTAGTCTTCCAGTATTTATAAGTTCTTTTAAGATTATTTTTGATTTAATATGATAAGTCTTATACTGTCATAGAAATTATTAGAATTAGTTGAGGAAGAATAGTAATAAAATGAAGATAGTAGAACCTAATCCTAATGAATACTGAACGTTAAGCCAACTAACTTCTATCACATCGGTATGAGTCAATCTATCTATAAATGGAAATACTGGTTTATATAAAGCTATCCTTAGTATAAAAAATAAAGCAGAACTTAGATAAAGAAAAATCAAATAAAATTGTGTTACAGACCCTATAGGAACAAATAAGGGAGTAAGGATAATTATAAATATTGAATAAAAAATAAATGCTAAATTAACAAACAACTTCCTCAAAAATGAATTGGAAGGTGAAATTCCTATAAGAGGCCAAATCATAAATGTTATACCAAATCCAACAGACAATAAAATACCACATATTATTCCTACAATAATAGGTGATAAACCTAGAAACATAAGAGTATCAAAATCATAAATAATTTCACTTCCATTTAAAAAACAATTGAGAATTACAGTTCCTTCGTGCAAAAATGCTGTTGAACTATACATAAAAGCTGGTAGAAAGTAAGGATTTCGTTTGTGCCAAAAAAGAATGATTACAGCACAAGCAAATATCACACTAAATAAAGGTCCCGCCAAAAATATCAAAAACATTTCTAGGTCGGAACGAAAAAAACCTGTTATAGTAACATACCCTGAAAAAGGAGTTACATGCATTTGGATATCAGAATACCTTAAGAAAGCAAATGCAATCGCATGTCCAGTCTCATGAATTAATAAATATAAACAATGGGAGAATATATAAGCTCCAAAGAAAAATAACATCGGTTTAAAAGAATCCAATTTTGAAATTTTTGTTTTCATATTCTTAAGTTTAATTTTTAAGTATTTTAAGATAAATGTGGGCTTCTCCCTAATAATTTTTCTTTAAAAAAATAGCGGGCTATGAGGGATTCGAACCCCCGACCTGCCGGTTAAGAGCCGGTTGCGCTACCTGCCTGCGCCAATAGCCCATATTTTACAATTTTATAATTTATTCCTAAAAAGCGCAGACGGAGGGACTCGAACCCCCGAGCGCTTGCGCGCACCGGCTAACTTGTTCAAATATTAACCGTCTCAAGGCCGGCGTCTTACCAGCTAGGCTACGTCTGCGTAATTAGAAATTTTATGATTTATATATGTATTTTACTACGATGCTATAAATAGTTTATAATCAAGAAAATAAATTTTTTATTATTTTGTATTTGCTCTTCTTAAGCTCTATATCACCATTAAGTAAAATATAAATTTCATGCTACATTCACACTTAAAAGAGATGGTGAAAATATGAGTGGGGCAAAGGATTTTCGTTATTTAATACCTGAAAGTTTATTTAAAGAGATTACACAAAAAGCAGCTGAAGACTATCCGAACATAGTTCATGGATGGCTCTTTGCTGATCGTAAAGAGAATTTTGGAATCTGTACTAAATTCATTATGAATACTGATTTACGAAAAAGCAAAGTTCATGTTAAACCGAGAAGTTGGATGCGCTATAAAAAATCAAAAATTTATAATATGCGTAAATTTAAAGCTGAGCTAGGAGTTGATATTGTTTGGATGTGGCACTCTCATCCGAGTGGTAATGAGAAACTTCATGGAATAGATAAACGTATACTAAAATATCTATCGAATGGAGTTATGATAATTGTAATTCCGCCAGCATCCGATAAAACACCAGAACAAAAAGCTCATCTTGTAGGTTGGTATTACGATAAAAGGTATACTAAGAAGCCAATCATCGAAAAAATGGTATTTGAGATAATCTCAGAATAAATTATTATTTTTTTATTTCTTCTTTTTTTTCAATTCTTTGAATTATACAATTTGGTCAAATAAAATTTATAACTATCCTTGGAATTTTAACAATAACATTTTATTTATTCAAAAGAATTTTAATGATTTTAGGGATAAATATATGAAAGAAGATAAATTTTCAACTCAACAATTAGGTGCACTGGAAGAAAGCAACCACCGTTTTTTCCAAATAGACATTTTAAAGGCTTTAATGATTTTTTTAGTTATATTTGACCATACGGTACCCTGGGTTATAAAAGACTCTATGGGGGTTGCCTTATGGGAAAGAATCTCAATTCCTGTATTTTTGGTAATCATGGGTTTTAACATGGGAAAATCTTTTAGACAATCTGGCGAAACATCATTAAGAAAACTATATTCATGGGCTTATTTTAAAAAGAAATTTTGGCGATATCTTTTTCCTTTCCTCGTTTTATATCTTTTATCAACGTTTATAGGATTGGCTATAAATGGATTCGATCTTGCTGCTCTTACTCAATTCGAATACCGTTTTGATCTGTGGCATCTCATTATAGGAATCTTACCATTCTATGGTCCAGGAAATTGGTTCATACCTGTCGTTTTCTGGTCTATTTTAATTATGCCTCTACTATACAAAGGATTTTCTGGAAAACTAAAATGGAGTATTGTTGCTTTATGCTTATGCTATATTGTCGAATTAGCAGTTCGAGCAATCGTCTTATTTGTTGTTATTCCTAATGTTTCTTCCGGCGAGGAATTTTCATTTTATTTCCGTTTTATATATACTTCACCCTTCTTCTTGTTATCTGCTATTGGATTAGGTTTATGGTTTTCACGGGATCATGACCTCTTTGCTAGAAATAACTATTTTATGGGGGTACTGTTTGGTTTAAGTTTGGGATATATCATTGCATATCAATTCTTTGGCTTTTATTTTGGTTTCGAGTTTGGAGACTACCATCTATTTGTTTTTCCATATTCAGCATTCCTTGTTCTGTTTGCACTAAAAATATTTCCAAAAAAAGTAAATGAAGATAATATATTCATAAAGGGGATTAGACTAATCAGTAAGTCAACATTTCATATTCTACTGACTCAGATATTATATTTCGGAATAACAATAAGTATATATGGAGATCATTATGGTGCGAGCATTTTTGGAATTGATCCTAGTTACGAACTTGCAACAGTTTTTCTATATCTTATAATAAATTGGGTGATATGCGTTCCGATTGGGTGTTTATGGTGTTATGGAGAAAATAGGGTACGAGAACATCGCCGGTCAAGAAAAA
>JAEOTV010000218.1 GCA_016839635.1 Promethearchaeota archaeon
AAATAAATTTACTGACTGAGAGTACTGAATTTGTAGATCCTTTAACAGTGAGTACTACTTCTTTACCAAATTTTCGTACCGAACTCATTCTTTTTCTTTTAGAATCAAAAGGAAATTCCTGAATCTCTGGATTTTCTTCATCTTCAATAGGTGATCTGGTTCCAAGCTTGGTTGACATTGTGACTAATGCAGCTTCAGTAGGATCTCCAATAGGGTACCATATATCATGCTGTTCATCTGGTTTATGTATCTCAGCATTTGATGCCATTGTTGCAGTATCCATCAATACTTCTATTTCGTCGATTTGTTTCTGGGTCAGAGTTTTTCCATTTTCATCTTTTATTTCGCCTTTTGGTTCATAACCAAGACCAGTGATTTGATATTTTTTAGAATTGAACCAAACAGATTTTACAGTCATTTCGTTTTTTGTTAAAGTACCAGTTTTATCAGTACAGATTACAGTTGTTGAACCAAGTGTTTCAACAGAAGGTAAATTTTTTACCACAGCATTTCTATCTGCCAGACGTTTACTACCTGTAGAAAGAGCAACTGTTACTTGGGCAGGTAGTGCTTGAGGCACTAAAGCCATTGCAACTCCAAGTGCATAAACAAGACTTAAATAAATAGTAAAATTCTGAGCAATACCAATGAAAAATAATGCAACAGCAATAATTACAACAGCAACAGTAAGTTGACGAGCTAATAATCTCATTTCCTCTTGAAGTGGAGTTTTTATCACACCTGTTTCCTCAGTCATCTTCGCAATTTTTCCGGTTTCACTTTGCATACCAGTAGCAACAACAACACCAACTGCATTTCCAGATGCCACAGTTGTACCAGCATATGCCATATTAACTCTGTCTGCAATAGAAACTTCCTTATCAATTGCCTCAGTTATTTTCTCCTGAGGAACAGATTCACCAGTTAATGCAAAATCATTTGTTTTGAAACTAGTTGATTCAATTAGTCTTATATCTGCAGGAAGCTTATCTCCCTCTTCTACTTTTACAATATCACCCGGGACTAGGCTTATCTGACTTATTTCTATAAGATCTTTATCTCTGATAACTTTTGCTGGAGATTTTATCAATCCTTTTAATTTATCAACGATTTTACCTGCTCTATATTCTTGTACGAAACCTACAATAGAGTTGACAATAACGATAATAAAAATAATAGTTCCATCTCTATAATCACCAATTAAATAAGCAATAAATCCTCCGATGATTAGAATTAAAACTAATAGTTCTTTAAATTGAGAAAGAAAAACTAGCCATATAGGCATTTTTATCTCTGTTTTTAGAGTATTTTCCCCATATTTTTTAAGACGTTTTTCAGCTTCATTTTTTGACAGACCTTTTTCTGAGGTTTCTAATAAATTTAATGTTTCTTGTATACTCTTTCTGTAAAAATTGTTATGCTCTGACATAAATTTGTTTCCTAAAATGAGATATAAAACAATGTTAATCAATTTTACGAATATTAGAAATTTCATATAATCCAAATATAAAATACAAATGATAAAATTATGAAAAATAAAAAGAGAATGATAGGACCTACATCAACTTAGGTGCATAAATTTACAAGTTAACTATACTTTTTTAATCTTTTAAATAAATGTTAATTTTTTCTGATGAAGATTCAGTCAATATTTGGAACCATTTTATACGTGTGTTCCAAATTTTATCATATGATCTTTAAGTAACTCTTCAGTTATAAATTTTCGTCCACAATAAATACATCTACAAATTATTTCCATAATTCCCCTTCTTTTTTCTTTTTTGATAGCATAAATTACATAATCCTTTTACCTTAGCTTTATTATTGCATCCTGATACAATACAGGTTTTCCCTCTATTGATGTAGTATTTCATTTTCTCCTTAATCTATAATTAGATGGTCAGTCAAGTTTTTTCTCTTAATTTCATTATCTTTATATCTCCAACCATAATTTGGATATCTCATTGCATTAAAGTCATTTAAAAAATCGTTAAATGCTATTGAATTACGGAAACGAATTACTCTTATTACTTCTCCTGTTTTTTCATTAAATAGCTCGACTACCTTTTTATATTTCTTTCCAATCCTTACCATTTTCTTCTATACCTCCCTACAATTTAATTCTTTTCTTTCTTCAAATATATTCTAACACCAAAATTCTTTATCTTCTCTTTTTAATTTGTATAATAAATTAGTTAAATCTTGATTTTTTCCGTTGCATTTTTTTAGTCTTTTCTTTAATCTCACTAATTTAGTTGCCAGTATATCAACTCAATTTACTTTATTATTTTTTTAAAGATCTGTATAACTTCTTTCTTTAGATTGCAGTTTAATCATGAAGAGTTCAAAATTTTATGTTTAAGCCTTTTTAATCTTCTTTACATTGGCAGCTCGTTTCCCACGATCAGATTCTGCGACCTCGTATTCAACTTGATCTCCTTCACTGAGACCTGTTCCCATTGGTATCGCTGTTCTGTGGACAAAGACCTCCTTTCCATCTTCGTTTGCTATGAAGCCAAATCCCTTCATGTCATTGTACCATTTTACGGTTCCTTTCATATTTTTTTTCACCTCCTCAGACTTTTACATCTGGATTGGTTAAAAGAGCAAAAAATCAAAAATCTCAAAAAGTTCGAAAAAACGAATTTGTGAAACTCCTATTTCTATTTCTTTTTAAGTACTATAGCAATCTTTTATCTTAAATAATTATGCATTGCAGGAAGTTTACTAAAAAGATTATCGAAAATAAGAT
>JAEOTV010000219.1 GCA_016839635.1 Promethearchaeota archaeon
AGATTTGGTTCCATAGAACCCGAAACAACAACCACCATGGGAGTGTTGGTATTTAAGGCAATTTGCATAATAAAATAGATTAAAAATGATCCTGAAAACGCAAAAACTATTAACACAATAGCAATAAAAATTTTCTTCTTTGAAGATTTCTCCTTTTTTTTCAACTTTTTATCGTTAAAAGTCTTTAGCGAATACTTTTTATCCATTACAAAAAAACCAGTTATCCTATGGTCAAAATAAATAAAATTATCAATATAAATCTTCTTAGAATAATAAATCACATTTAGATTATTGACATTTCCCATTTGTTAATATAGAAAATGGATTTCATTAAATGAGTAACATTATAAATAAAAACATCTAGAATAAAATTATTCAAATTATAAGAATAGAAATATTCTAATTAGGGTTAATAACATTAAAATGTTAGAAAGAAGCCATTCATTTAATGCAAGAGATAAAAATTATAATGATATCCAAAAAATTGTAGAAAATGTATTAGAAAAAGATTTGTCCTTTTCAACCAACTCTAAAAGATTGGGAAGATCTTTGCTCAGAATAAATTATTTTGATACTAATATTGATAAGGAAAATCAAAAAAATAATAGAATTACAATTTTACAAGAACCTCAAAAAAGAATTTATATTCAAATAAACGGAAAATTGACAGATTCGCAAGTGAGACAATTATGGAATGAATTCGAGAGGAATTTGAATACATCGATTAAGGTAGATAAAGATACAAAGTCAATACTTTCAAAAGACGATATAATTCTCGAAATTAAAAGGTTAATTGATGAAAGAGGATATCTTATCAAAAATGAAGATGTTCAAGAATTTGTTGAGAATTTTATAGAAAAATACAACAGATTTCCGAAGAAGGATGAAATTAATTCTATTGTTAAAGGTTACATTGTATTGGTAAACGAGGAAAAATCAATTGATACTAATGATACAGATTTAATTACGAATGAGAAGAAAATTGAAATTACTAAACCAAATTTAGAACAAATGCCAAAAGATTTATCATTAACCTTTAATGATAGTACTGTTTTAGTAATGTCCAATGGCGTTGGACGTAGAAAATGCCCTATATGTGGAAATGATAGGTTAATTCATGAAATGGATGACAAAAGTGTGATACTCTTGGATTATCCTAAGATATATGGGAAAAAAAACTGTTGTGCTGATTGTGGCTATGAATGGAGAGAGCACTAACAATTTTTTTAAAAATATTTCCCAATATTAGATTGCTGCAAATTTAAAAGAATATTATATTCTAAAGTTCAAATTTAATTCTTAGATTTTGAAATTTAAATATAATTTTAAATAGTTCATAATTTAAAATAATGATTAAAGAATTATGTAATTATTAAAAATCATCTAAAAAATCAAATTTGATAAAAATGGAAGATTACGCAATTATTTACAATCCCGAGGCTGGTAAAGGGAAGGGAGGAATAAAAGATATCAATTTTATGGAAAAATGTCTCAAAGAATTAAATGTTTCATATGAATTATTTGAAACTGAGTATATGGGACATGCTATAGAATTAGGGCGACAATTGGCAAAGGATGGGTATAGAGTGATTGGAGCCGGAGGGGATGGAACTTGTAATGAGGTTATGAATGGAGTTATAACTTCTAATACCAATAATTTATGTGGTTTTATCCCTATGGGATCGGGGAATGACATTCCGGCCACTATTGGAATCCTCCCTGATATTAAAAGAGCTTGTGAAATTATAGCTGAAGCTAATACTCATAAATCGGATATAGGCTTTGCAAAAACAGATACGGGTATTGAACGCTACTTCTTAGGTATTGGAAGTCAGGGTTTTGATAGCGATGTAACCCGAAGATTTAATGAAGCTAAAAGAGGAAAAAGCTACGTCACCCAAACACTTAAAGCCCTATTACCTTGGAAAAATAAACAAATTAAGGCAACCATGGATAATGAGGTTTATGAAGGATATGCTAACTGCTTAGCTTGCGCAAATGGACCAAGTTATGGAGGTTTTATGTACATATGTCAAAGAGCCCAAATAAATGATGGACTTTTTCATGTTAATATTGTAGATATTGGTAAATTTAAATTACTTAAACACTTTAATCGAATGTATAAAGCAACTCTCTTACCACATCCAAATATTTATGAATATACTAGTAAGAAAGTAAGGGTTGAAATGTTAGATCCTGAAGAATCTAACCCTTATGTTTGCCAAGTAGATGGAGAAGTTTTAGATCGATTACCTGTTAATTATGAATGCATTAAAGATGGATATGATTTCATTCGTCCTGAAGTAGATGAAGTAGCGGAAGCTTTTAAAAAGGAACATGGTCGATATTTCTGGGATTGTAATTATGATTAATGCTTGTTTTCGAGTTTGATATTTATAATGCCAGATTGGGATGATATTTTCAACGAAAAGGGAAAGGTTTTTTTAGAACCCCATCCTGACATGGAAAGAATATCTAAATTATTCAAAGAAAAAGGAGCTAAACGAGTCTTGGACCTTGGGTGTGGAACTGGACGCCATCTGCTATTTTTTTCAAAGAAAGGATTTGAAGTTTATGGCATGGATGCATCAACTAAGGGAATTTCAATAGCTGAACAATGGCTTTTAGAAGAAAACTTAAACGTGAATATAAAGCTTCACAGAATGGAGGGGAAATTTCCTTATAAGGATAATTTTTTTGATGCAATTATTTCAATCCAAGTGATTCATCACAATAAAATGAAAGAAATTTTAAAGACTGTTAGTGAAATTGAAAGAGTTTTAAAGAAAGATGGCATTATATTTATAACTTTCCCTAAATTGGAAAACAACTCATTGTTAAATGAATGGAAATTAAAGGAAATTGAGAAGGATACATATATTCCTCAAATGGGCCAAGAGAAAGGACTTCCGCATCATTTTTTTACTATAAAAGAAATTCATGATGTTTTTAGTTCTTTTAACTTACTAGAAATTTATAATGATAGAAAGAGACATCGAGCAATTTTAGGTATTAAGAAATAGGTTGAATTTATCTTATTTCTATCATTCCTCTTGATCAATTTTTTTTTCTGAGGTATTTCTCGTAATAATAAAAAATACAATAATTACACCCACAAAAGCGATAATTATTATAATAGTTATCAGTATATCGGGATCTATAGCATTTGTATCTTCATTCCAAGGAAAATTCCCGTGATAAAGATTATTCGGGTTAGTCATGTAATTATTATACAAAAATTGTTCTACTGTTCTTCCGGTAACACCAAGACTGGAATTTGAAATAT
>JAEOTV010000220.1 GCA_016839635.1 Promethearchaeota archaeon
CATTGGTGCTTTTAGCGTTTCTGTTGTTGATGAGATTAGAAAGTGGCGAATTCGTAAGAGGAGAGGGATGACAATTTGGAGTAAATCTTAACACTTATTTATTTTTATTCTTAATTATTTTATATTTTATTTTTTGTCTTTTTATTTATCCTTACTTAATTCTCTATTTCTTTTTAATTAATTTTATATTTTTTTTATAATTTAATTTAATAATTAGAAATGAATAATTCAATACCCTAAAACGGGATTATTATAATGAACGTAGCTGAAGTTTTGAAAAAAAAGATTGAGACAAACCAAACGGTTTTAACTGAATTTGAATCTAAAGAGCTTCTAAGAGAAATTGGAATTCCAGTTCCAGCTCAAAAATTAACTGTTTCTAAAGAAGAGACAATCTCTGCTGCCGAAGATATAGGATATCCTGTAGTACTGAAACTTATGGCAGAAGACATTGTACATAAATCTGATACAGGAGCAGTAAAGTTAAATTTAAAATCAAAAGAAGATGTAGATAAAGCATATAGCGAAATAATGCAAATTTCCTCCCAAACAGAGAAAAAGATCTCAGTACAAAAAATGGAAGATGAACCCATTACAGAACTTATTATTGGTATGACTACAGACCCTCAATTTGGTCCTGCCTTAATGTTTGGAATTGGCGGTATCCTAGTTGAACTCTTAGAGGATGTAAGTTTTAGAATTGCGCCAATAACTGAATATGATGCTAAAGAGATGATTCAAGAAATTAAGGGTTTTCCAATATTGGATGGATATCGTGGAAAGCCTAAAGCAGATATTAAAGCAATAATTAATGTGTTATTAACAATTTCTGATCTTGTAGTTAAACACGAAGAAATAAATGAAATGGATCTCAATCCAGTGTTTATTTACGCTAACAGTTTAATCTGCGTAGATGCAAGAATTATTTTAAAAAAGAAAGAATCTCACGAATAATATTTCTATTTTAATACTGATATTTTATTAATAGTTATTAGATCCGGAGCCATTTCTTCTTATTTTCAGATTTTGGTTTTTGATTTCTAGATTGGATTATTTCTATTTACTCACTCAATCGTAATTTCCTTAAAAAAAGATAGATTTATAGCATTTAATAGTGATATAATTTATACTGTTTATATTGAAAAATAACATTCAATTTTAACCTATAAAAATATTAATATAAATGAGTAAATGTATTATAAAAAATTACAAAATTTTGGACAATCATGAGCTATTCAAAAATTACAAAAACAAAACGTTTTCTCGTTCTTTTCTTGATAATACTTACTACAGTTGTTACAACAATTAACATAAATTATTTTAACATAAATCAAACTCAGATAATAAGAGATTCTGATACCGATAAAGATACTGATACTCCTTTTAATAATGAAAATACTCCCTTAATGGCAGATTATTCATCTTCATTTGGTAGAAGTGGAGAAGATATTGATATCTCTTTACATCAATCTTTAGTTAATACAACACAAGGAGATTTCACGAATCTAGATACGGCGAACATTCTTAAAGAAGCATGTCCTACTGATACCTCATTTAATTCAAGTTACACAAATATTGTAGTGGATAATATTAATGCCCCAAATAAATCTATTATTATTGAAGACACTCTTATAGGAGCTGGTTTCGAACAATTTTTCTTGGGAGAATATTATGTTTCCTTTACTACAAGAGGTTCTGGCTATTTAGAAAATATCTCCATACCAATAAAACTTGTAGCTGCGGGAGTAGATGCAAATATCACTATTAAGTTATATAATGCTCAAAATGATGGATTTGGAACTCCCGAGCCTAATACAAATCAAGGATTAATAGTCCCTAAGACTCTTATAACTGCGAATACATATTATTGGCATGATTTTAAAAACGTTCATGCTTTCTTTAATTCATCTGAAACTTATGCTAATACATTTTTCTTAAGGGTTGAAAAAGTACAAGGAGGTACTGTTTATTGGGATTGGTATTCAGATGGAGCAGATACCGATGAAACTCTTGTATATACAGGTGCGTTAATTTTAGAAACGTCTGGAGTTAACACCATAGACTTGGGTTTAAAAGTTGCTTTTTCTCCAGAGGACCATACTCCCAAACCTGAAAGTATAAATTTCCTAATTAATAATACTGCAGTTGTAGATGATACAGTAATAGAAAATAAAGGATCTTGGACTTCTTACAATGTCTATAAAAATTCTTCAGGATTATTATATTTCATGTTATCTGCTGAATGGTGGGATGTTTCTTGTAGTGTAACCTATGCTCAAATTAATTATACAAAAACAGATTTAACAGCGACATCATTATTCACAATTACAGGAAGTGGTCAATCATTGGATTGGAATTGTACGCTTGGAATAGTGAATAATTATATTTCACCATTTAAGAATTATGAAATTAATTTTACAGTTCCAAGGATATGGGAAAACTTTACAGCATTTAAGGGACCTACAGATAAAACAACAGATATTAGTCTCGGGCCTAATAATAATGGATACTTGGATCTCCGAATCAAAGATGCAGAAAATGGACTTAATTGGTATATTACTGCTCAATCGAAAAACTTATTAAAAAAAATCCATACATTAGTGGGATTAAGTGACCTAATAACAGTTGACTATACTGATACATTAAGTTTTGTAGCAAATTTCTCTGAAATTATTTCTAATGGTGAGATTAATTTAACAGTATATAGCCCTGCTCCCGGTTATTTTGTAAACCATTCAGACTATGATAATACTATAACTCCTGGTTCAGAACTTTCTTTAGTAAGTTGGACGATATCTGATACTGCAAGTGAATATGGAGTTTTTAGAGTGCAAATTTGGTGGCATAATGATACTGCAGGAGGCTTTTTAGAAAAAGATATAACAATTATGGGGGTCACAGATTTAGTCTTAATATCTCCACTTTTAAACCAAAATCGTTTTCCTGATGATATTTTTAATATTAGAGTATTTTATAATGATACTGGTTTGAATTCAGGAGATCAAGGTATTCCCGGGGCAACTATTAATGTAAATACAACATATATACCTCCTATTATTGATGAAGGTAATGGTTATTATCAAATTCAGGTCAATTCAAGTGATTATAGCTATAGAATGAATTATATCGGAATTGATGCTTCGTTATTGAATTATAATAGTGACTCAACAGAATTTTCTTTTCATTTAAGACAACATACAACTATAACTCCATCAGATTCAAAAAATTTTGGTGATATTATTAGAGGAACTATTGTACAATATGAATTTAATTATTCAGATATTCTAGGCACTGCTATTACAAGTGCTACTACGGATACTGTACAATTAAATCCTTCTTTTTTACCAGGATCATCAATAAGCGAAAATGGTGGAGAACCAGGAAACTATACAATTCAACTGGATACAAGTAGTGTTCAAGCATCAGCAGTACCATATGAATGCATTTTTAATATAACAGCAACTGGTAAAGAAACCAAGAATATCACAGTCTACTTAACAATTATTTTATCGCAAACTGACATAGAAATTATTGATTCTGAACCTTATTTAATAAAGAGAGATGGCTTAAACCAAACAGTTCTACTTTATTTCAATGACACAGATAATGATCTTCCAATAACAGGACTTTCCGTAGATGATGTTGCTGTAATAGATAATCAAACATTACAATCTAGAAAAATCTGGCTAACTCCAAACGGAACTAACGGTTATTACATATTAAATATTTCTATAAATGCTTTAAACTCAGGATGGATTAGACTAATGATAAATGTAACATTTGAACCTAATTTTGCCACAAGTTTGGAACCTGTAGTTTTCTATTTTCAAGGGAATTATACTCAGACATATATTAAAACTATTGCAGATCCTGGAGGAGAAGGGATTCTCACGGGTTTAGCTAATACATATACCTGTTTTGTGGGAAGAAATCTCTTCATTGACTTTAATATTACAGATAATTACAATAGTGATAAATTGATTACTGGTACTGCAAATAATTATCTTGTAGAATATGTTGAAGTTGGAAATCCTACAAATCAAGGTTCTATTGGTAATTCTTTAAATAATGCCACAAATTCATATCAAGGGACAATAGATACTTCGGATATAACAACACTGGGAACCTATGAAATATCTGTCAAAGTATTTTTAACAGATTTTGAAACCTCGATATCAAGTTTCAATTTGACATTGAGAGCTCTATACATAATCAATATCTCTGTGGTGGATAAACCCACTCAAATTACTGCTGGAGACTCATTCCATATAATCCTGCTAGTAAAATATAACAATGGAACTCATTGGTTAATTGCAAGTGGATCAAATGTAAGAATCACACCAATTTTCGATGGTACACCTGGTACAACAACATTATGGACTCCTACAAATGATACTGGCGAAGTTTATTTTCAAGTTTTAACGAGTAATACTATTAGAAATATAACTTTAACTATCGAAGTACAAATTAGATTTAATCATGAAGCAGGCACCAAGAATGTCTATAACATTATAGTTCATCCCGTTTCAGGTTTCAATTTTGAAGATATTCTTCCTTATCTTATCCTAATTGGACTTGCTGCTGTAGCTGTAGCTATTTCTGTTGGAATCTACAAAGGTGTTGTAGTTCCTAAGAAACGGGAAAAAACTCGCGTTCTAACTGAGGTAAAAACGATTTTTGATGACGCAATTAATTTAGAACATATATTAGTTCTCTATAAAGGATCGGGGACTTGTATTTATTTCAAGTCTTTTGGTTCTGAGCAAATTGATCCTGAATTAATTTCAGGATTTATTTCAGCTATAAGTAGCTTTGGCAAAGATTTAGTTAGCCAAGAAGAATTGAATGAAATCTCATATGGAGATAAAATGCTACTTTTGTCAGATGGAGAATATATAAGAGTTGCGTTAGTATTAGGTAAAAAAGCTTCATTGATATTACGTAGAAATTTGATGGAATTTATTCATAGGTTTGAGAGAGCTTATAATAAGGAACTTCCTAATTGGAGAGGTCAATTAAATATATTTAGAGAAGCCGGAATTATTGTAGATGATGTACTAAGTACATCAATAATTTTGCCTCACGAGATCAGCTATGAATATTCTACAGCTAAAGCTTTAAAGAAACCACAATCGCAAGGTGTATTAAAAATCGCTAAAAATTTAATGAAGGATTCAGAAAGAAATTTCTTCTTTATAGCAACTTTACTAAAAGAGGCTACTGATAAAACAGGCAAAGATACAGCAGAGATTTTCATAGGGATCAAAGAATTAAGAGATAAGAGAATACTAATGCCCATTGAGATATCAGCCATTGAAGCTAAACCCATTTCCCAACAAGAATTAAACTTAATTAATCAAAAAGTTTCCCAATTAGTGAATTTATCACCAGAAGATAAACAAAAATTGGTTAATGATCTTGCTCAAATGGGACCAGCTGAAAGAGAAGCATATTTTGTAAGTTTATCTGAACGACATGCAATTATCTCTGCACCTATTGAGGCAACGCCGGGGGCTACAGTAATCGAAAATATAAAAGTAGCCAAGAAAGAAATAAAAAACTTAAAAAAGAATGGGTTAATAGCAAGGAAAGAAAAAGCCTATGATGAATCTATTAAAATCTTTCAAAATGCTTTAAAAATTGCTGGAAATTGGGAAATAGTAAAAGAATCTCAAGAATTTGATGATCTAATACGTTTAACGAAAATCGAAGATCTTAAATCTAAAATGAAAATACTTGAAAAAGAGGCCAGATTAGCGGCTAAAGAAGAAAAATATAATGAAGCGGCTCAAAAATATAAAATGTCTTCAAAGATCGCTTCTGAAATCTTCAAATTAGGAGAAGATTTAACAAAAGAAGTCAAACGTTTATCAAACAAAGCAAAAGAATATGAAAAACTATTGTAAAATTATTTTTTTTTATTTTATTTTTTCCTTTTATAAAAATAGTATACTTTTTTTAAATGAGTTCAAAAGTGAGTAGGATAGATATTTAAAGCAATAACTATATTTTTACCTATAAAAGACATTTTTGAGGGAAACTTTTTAATTAAATGCCAATAAAAGAGAAAAAACTAAGGAGTTGATTTTCTAATACCTGATTTTGAAACTGATAAAACTCTAATGATTCCCTTAAAAATTAAAGAAAAAATTGAAAAATTTGTCTTGAAAATCCTGTATGACGAAAAATCGGTGAAATCGTTAAAATTATTAACAGAAAAAGTCTTAGAAAGAGCATTTGAAGAAAAAATCACTATTTCTGAAAAACCTATAAACCAGATAATTTATCAACTGAATAATGAAGAAAAAATAATTTTTACTCAAAAAGATGGTTGGAAAATAAGAATTTAATTTGAACTAGAATTTTATCAATCAGATATGCCACTTTCAGTTATAGAAAAGATAGCTTCTCCTTCTGGTAAATGGGGTGCATCTACAACTTTAGCAATTCTCTGTTCCCCTTTACCTTTTCTTAAATAAATTCTAATTGTAGAACCATGAGCTACAATATTACCACCAGCTGCTTGTAATGGATTACCATAGAACACGTCCGGTTTTGATTGTACTTGATTTGTCAAGACGATTGCTAAATCTGTATATATATCACACAACCTTAATAAATCATGTAAATGGGAATTGATAAGTTGTTGACGATTTGCCAATGTACCACGCCCTATATACTCACTTCGAAAATGTCCTATGAGTGAATCTACTACAATCAATTTAATGTTTTGTTCTTTAATTAAATTTGCTGCTTCTTTAATTAAAAGAACTTGGTGATCAGAGTTATATGCTCGGCCAAAGACTATATTTTTTAGAATTTTTTTATGATCTAAATCCAATCCCTCAGCCATTTGAATAATTCTTTCTGGTCTAAATGTGCCCTCAGTATCAATATATAAAGCTTTACCTTCAATTCCACCTTTTTCTTCAGGTAATTGAACATTAACGCATAATTGATGCATAATCTGAGTCTTTCCAGTCCTAAATTCCCCAAAAAACTCGATTACACTACCTGTTTCGATACCACCACCTAATACATCATCTAATTCTTGACTTCCAGTAGTAATTCGAGCGATGTTTTTCCTATGTTCCCATATATCTTCAGCACTCTTAAACCCAATGTTCAATTCATCCATACTCGCCTTTATTAATTTAGAAGTCGTTTTATCTCCCAACCCGCTTTCATTTTGGATTATCTTGGGAGGTGTAAATGCGATTGATTCTAAACTAGAAAAACCTGCTTTTATTAATTTATTTAATGTAGCTTCCCCTACACCAGGAAGTTTTTTAACAGCGTTTAAAGATTCTTGTATACTTCCTCCATCAGAGGGGATAATTTCATTGTCAATATCTATGCTATCATCAATTAAGTTTTCCAAATCATTATTATTTTCATCAATTTCAAGTTCATCAAAAGCCTCAATTAATTCTGCTTCATCGTCAAATTCATCATTAGTTAACTCAATGTCTTCATCTATAATATCTTCTTCTTTTTGGCTTTCAAATTGAGCAAAATTAAGATGTTCTTTATAAATTTTCCCCTTTGTATGATTTCGTTTACACTCGGTGCAATAATAAGGCTTACCCATTTCAAATCCTTTAATATCTTCAATTTCCGTTGCTTTAGCCATAAAAAATCATTAAAATAAGTGTAATTTTTATAGATAATATTTATTATGCATAGTTAGATAGGTGTTTATTTTAAGTAAAATAGAGTTCTAATTTTCAAATTTATTTTTATTGACAATAAAACCCAAACCGACAATATTCTAAAAATGTAGAGTCTACCTATGAATTATTTTGTTCATGGTTAATTGATAAAATAATATAAACATAAATAGATTATATAAAGTTATTATCAAAATGACTAAGTTATTGTAGATGAAATCTTATGCAAACTAAAGTAAAATTTGAAAGTTATCCCGAAATAAATGACAAACTTATAAATGATTCTATTAGTATCATAAAAAAAAATAAAGAATATTGGGATTCCCCATTTTTCTTTGATACTAAAACTTATATAGATATGCAAAAGATTCGAGAAATAACTGATCAGTTTATCACGGATAATCTTAAGAATATTATAGTTTTAGGGACGGGGGGTTCAATTCAGACTTTACTTGCTTTAAAACATTTAGCGAAAAGAAAAATATTCCCCGTTACTAGCTCCAGAGCTGTAGAATTAAAAGGATGTTTAGATAAAACATCTCCAGAAGATTCAATTGTAATTCCAATATCAAGAGGAGGAGAAACCTTAGATATCAATTCAACAATTGGAACATTTCTAAAAAGGGGTTATAAATTTGTAGGATTATCATCCATGGGAACAATGAATGAAATCTTAAAAAAAATAAATTGCCCAATTTTAAATGTCCCTAATCTATCTGGACGTTACGCAGGATCTGTTACGAATGTAGGAATTGTTCCTGCTTATATGGCAGGTATAAATATTGAAGGATTTTTAAAAGGATTGGAAGATGCTTATGGAGTATTTTCAAAATATGAAAACCAACCAGCTTTAAAATTTGCATCCTTTCTATACAATTTATATGAAAAAGACTATAATATAGTTTTTTCAATGCCATACTCAAAAAACCTTGAGGGGAGTATTGGATTATGGGTTCAAGGAATATCAGAAAGCACTGGAAAAGATGAAAAAGGGTTGATAGGGACATATCAACCAGCTCCAATTTGCCAGCATTCTGTTTTAGAGTATTTATTAGGGGGAACCAAAGGGGTTGTTATTCCGACACTATGGACAATAAATAATGAAGATCCTGATTTCATTTTAAGTTCCTCAGTATCATATGTTGATAGTCAGAGTGCTCAAACTATTGTTAATTATCAAGCAAATGCTACATTTCAAGCTTTAATTCAACAAAAAGTACCATCAGCAAAGATTTCGATTGAAGACCCCTCAGAAACCAATATTGGACATCTTATTGCATTTATACTATCTTCAATTTATTATCTGTGCCTACTAATAAACGTAAATTGGGCAAATAATCCAAAAGTAATTATTGGAAAAAAAATTTGTAATGAAGCTCTTAAAGAAAAGACTACTCCAGAACAAGGGGTCAATATAAGGAGAGAAATCGCGAAAGAAGTTTTTAGAGAATTTTTCTAATTATTATTTAAAATTTTTGATTAAATTTTCAGTAAAAGAAAAATAGGAAATTATCCATTTCTTCTTAAGATGAAGAAAGTAGAATTACTTGCCCCTGCAAAAAATATAAAAGCTATTAAGGCAGCAATGAGATACGCAGACTCTGTCTACTTTGGGATTAAAAAGTTTAATATGAGAATGCGCTCAGAAAATTTCACCTTAGAAGATTTAAACAAAGTTGTTGAATTTTGTCATGGTAACGATTTAAAAGTATACTTGACAACAAATATTTTAATTTATGATAATGAATTGAATTTTCTTCGTGAAATAATAGAAAGAAGTAAAGAAGGGGGAGTAGATGCTGTAATTGTTCATGATATAGCAGCAATAGAAATTGCTAAAGAAGTAGGTATCCCTTTTCATATTTCTACTCAATCTAATGTTTCTAATTCTCTCTCTGCTAAGTTTTTTGAAAATCTTGGTGCTGAACGTATAATTTTAGCCAGAGAACTATCTCTTGAAAAAATTAAAGAAATTAAAAGAAATTTAATTAGAACTGAAATCGAAACATTTATACATGGAGCAATGTGCACTTCGGTTAGTGGTAGATGTTATTTTTCTCAAGATATTTGTGGATCTGAGGAAAAGTCTGCCAATAGGGGTAATTGTGAACAACCTTGTAGGAGAAGATGGTGGGTTCGTGAAGAGAGTGGAACAGAATATATTTACGACGGAGTGAGGTTTCTAAATTCTAGAGATTTATGTACTATTGCATATATTCCAGATCTTATTGAAGCAAACATTGATGCCTTTAAAATAGAAGGGCGTATGCGCCATCCACATTATGTAGAAGTTGTTTCCAAAATATATCGGAAAGCTATTGATGCGTATTATGATGGAACATATTCAAAAAAAAAAGCAGGAAAATGGGTAACCGAATTGAAGAAAGTTTATAATCGAGGATTTACCCCTGGTTTTTACTTTAAAAGGATGACTGAAGAAGATCATCAACATAAATCACCCTCTAATTTATCTCATTATAGATATATAAAAGTAGGAGAGATAATAGATTATGACCAAAAAACGGATATTAGTATTGTCTCATTAAATAATGGATATCTTTCAAAAAATGATGATATAATCATTATGGGAAAAAATACTGATACATATATTCATCAAAATGTTGATAAGATTAAGAGTCAAGGTAAACTAGTCAACAAATCTCCAAGAGGGTTAAAAGATAAGAAAGTTATAATTGAGTTAGAAGTAGCTGACAAAGTTATTGGAAATGGGCTTGATAAAGTCTATGTATTTACTGACAAAACTTACTTTAAACAGAAATATTCATTATGATTTATTGATTTTATTTTAAGTAAGAACTTAATTAATAAAGGTTTTTTATATGGAGAAAGAAAAAAAGAAAATAGTAGAATCAGTCCCTAACTATAGTGAGGGAAATGATAGTGAGATAATTGAGCAAATTGTTGCCAAAATTAGAAGTACTCCTAATACCCGTATTGTGGATGTACAATATGATGCGGATTACAATAGAGCGGTTATAACATTTGTTGGAACTCCTGAAGCCGTTTTAAAAGCAAACATCGATGCAGCAAAAAAAGCCATTGATTTAATTGATATGAATACACATAAAGGTCAGCATCCTCGAATTGGAGCTGTCGACGTAGTACCTTTTGTTCCTGCGCAGAATCTGACAATGGAAGAATGTATCGAGTTATCTAAAAAATTTGCAGAGGAGATGTCAAAAGAAGGAGTACCTGTTTATCTTTATGAAGAATCTGCCCAGAAAATGGAGAGAAAAAATATTGACAACATTCGGAAAGGAGAATTTGAAAAACTTAAAGAAGCTATTAAAACTGATCCAGAACGGAAACCTGACTATGGTCCTTCTGAATTTCATTCAACTGCAGGAGCAATAATAACTGGAGCAAGAAATCCGTTAATAAGCTTTAATATTAATTTGGGGACAAAAGATGTGAAAATTGCCAGAAAAGTTGCAAAAGCGATACATTTACATTCTGGAGGTCTAGTAAATATTAAAGCGATGGGCACAGAATTGGCAAATCGGGATTATGTGCAAGTTGGAATCTCTAATATAAATTATAAAAAAACTCCGTTATATAGGCAAATGGAGCTTGTAAGAATAGAAGCAGCTCGATACGGAGTGCCAGTTGTTGGTTCTGAGTTAGTTGGTGTGCTACCACTAGGTGCAGTCCTTAATTCATTAGACTATTATTTACAATTAGAAACCCCGGATAAACTAGAAGAAAATCATTTATTAGAACATTATTTTGATTTTTAAGATTTAAGTTGATAATTGATTGTCAACTACAATCTTGCCATTTTTTATTACTTTAGAGACTAGATTCACTCCAAAATGATATGGTAAGAATTGATGATTTGGTACATCAAAAACTAGTAAATCTGCTTTTTTTCCAATTTCAATACTACCAATTTCATCTTGCTTTTGAATTGCACATGCAGCATTAATTGTTGAAGCTGTGAGGGCTTCCGCTGGTGAGAGTTTCATATGATAACAGGCTAAAGCAATAATCATTTGCATTGATTCTGTCCAGCAATTTGGATTAAGATCTGTTGCTAAGGCAATAGGGATGCCATATTCTATCATTTTTTTAGCAGGAGCATATTGGTTTAACATTAAACAAAATGGTGTTGCCGGTAAGAGTGTGGCAATAACTTCCGCTTCAGCCATAGCCTTCAAACCCTCATCATTCGATTTTAATAGATGTCCTGCTTGAATTGCTCTCAAATCAGAAGCTAATAAAGCACCATTTGTATCAACAATCTCATCAATATGGATTTGCGGTTTTAATCCATATCTCATTGCTGCCTTCAATATTTTACGTGTTTGTTTTATTGTAAATATTCCTTTTTCACAAAAAACATCACAGAATGTAGCTAGGCCTTCCTTGGCAATTTTAGGAATCATATCTGAAATAATTAAATCTACATATTTATCAGTTCTATCTTTATATTCAGGTGGAACAGCATGTGCGCCTAGAAATGTTGGAACAATGTCTATAGGGTGATCTTCATTTAAAATTTGAATTGCTTCTAATTGTTTAATTTCACTTTCAGTTGTTAGTCCATAACCCGATTTCGTTTCTATAGTTGTTGTTCCGTATGAAATCATTCTATCTAAGATTTTCTTTCCATTTTGAACTAACTTCTCTAATAACGCTTCTCTAGTTTCACGAACTGTTTTTAATATCCCTCCTCCTGAATTTAAAATTTCAAGATATGTCTTTCCCTCAAGTTTCATAGGTAATTCATTTTCCCGTGAACCCTCAAAAATTATATGGGTATGAGGATCGATAAAACCAGGGGTAACTAGTTTATTTGTAGCATCAATTTTTGTAAGAATTTTGCCAAACTCAAATTTTGATAACAGTTCATTTGTAGTTCCGATAAAAACAATCCTATCATCTTTTACAGCAACAGCTCCATCATTAATAATTGCCAATTCAGACATATCTTCACCTGTTCTCGGAGCGCCATATTTTGAATTCATGGTTACAAGTTCATTAGCGTGAAAAATGACTAAATCTGGTTCAAGATTAGAAAATAATTCTTTTTTTGAATATGTGGATGCTACAAACAATTTACACCAACTCTAATTTTTTTCCGTAATTCTTAATAATTGGTTACTTCTAATGATTTCTAATGCGGATTTAATATGTTCAGACAACACAGTATCTTTGGTAACATGTTGTATTTTATTTCTCACATATTTATGAACTTCTTCTAAAGTTATGCTAGATTTCAAGGGTTTTCTAAAATCAAAAGCTTGAGCAGCACATAAAAGTTCAATAGCAAGAATCTTTTCAAGATTACTTATAATTCTGAGAGCTTTTCTAGCACTAATTGGTGCCATACTAACATGATCTTCTTGTCCAGCTCCAGTAGGAATACTATCAGCACTGGAAGGAAAACAGAGTGTTTTATTTTCACTTGTTAGGGCTGCTGAAGTATACTGGGCTAACATGAATCCGGAGTTTAAACCAGCTTGCATTATTAGATTGGGAGGTAACCCCCATTTTCCTTCAAGTAATAAGAAGATCCTACGATCCGAAATATTGCCTAACTCAGATGCTGCTATACTTACATAATCTAAAGGTAACGCAAGAGGTTGCCCATGAAAATTACCACCACTATATGTTTCATTTTCGCTAAAAATGATGGGATTATCTGTGACCGAATTAAGTTCACATTCTAATTTTTCATTTAAATGTGATAATGCATCTCTAGAAGCACCGTGGACTTGGGGAATACAACGAATAGAATAGGGATCTTGCACGCGTTCACAGTCCTTATGCGATTCCACTAATTCAGAATTCTCAAGGAATTTTCTCATTCTTTTTGCCACACTCGTTGCGCCTGTATGAGGTCGTAAATTTATTAGCTTGCTAGCAAAAGGTTGAGTTGAAGCTAAGTAACTTTCAAGAGTTAGAGCTCCAATGAGATCAGCATGATCCAAGCAATTTGAGAATTTTTCTGATATTTTTATGCCATGGGCGGATATAAATTGAGTACCATTAATTAAAGCCAATCCTTCTTTTGCTTGAAGTTTTATTGGCATTAATGTTTCTTCTTCTAAAACTTTATCTGTGGGGATATAACTATTATTATCATGAGTTAAAAATCCTAGTCCTATTAATGGTAGAAAAAGATGAGCTAATGGTGCTAGATCTCCTGATGCTCCAACTGAGCCTTGCTTAGGGACCAATGGGATATAATTATTATTTATATGCCAACATATTCTTTCTACTACTTTAAGAGATATTCCTGAATGTCCCATACATAATGCATGAACTTTTAAAATTAACATTAATTTTGATATTTCTGGATCTATTGGAGATCCAACTCCAGCACTATGGCTCTTAAGAAGATTTTCCTGCAAATATCCAGTTTCTTCTTTTGATATTCTGGTAGTGCAAAGAGAGCCGAATCCTGTATTAATACTATAAACTAATTTATCTCCTTTTACAATTGATTGAACGGCATCATAATTTTTAATAATCCGTTCTTTAATATCATCAGTGATAATAGCAGTGATAGTTTCTCTTGATATCTCTAAAGCCTTTTCAACTGTAAGTTTATCAATTCCATACTTAAATTCCCTTTTCATAAAAGCCAACTTTTAATTATTTTAATTCAAGACCAAAAGCAAAATATTCGTCAAATAAGAATTTTTTAAATAATATAAATCGAATTATTTTTCATTTGAGTTTTTTTAAATAACTATCTATAATATTATCCAAAAGCTTTTCTTCTGTTAAAAAAGGTAATGTCAAGTGCCCTTTTTTTTCATTTTCTATATTCCACTTATAAGCTGTTTCGAGAGCATTGGCATTTCTAGCCCAACTTCTTCTTGCTATACCACCCATTACATCCCATTCAATAGCAGTTTTAATAATATTATCAACTCTCTCAGAACCATCTAAAACCAATCCAAACCCTCCATTAAAACATTTTCCAATCCCTACACCCCCTCCATTTGAAAGAACTACATAAGTCATACCTCTTACGGCATTTCCAGCAAAACAATGAATAGCCATTTCTGCCATTACGTTACTTCCATCTCTAATATTAGATGTTTCCCTAAAGGGTGAATCTGTTCCAGAAACATCATGATGATCTCTCCCAAGCATTATTGGCCCAATTTCACCCTTTTTTACTAAATCATTAAATTTCAAAGCTATACTAATACGTTCTTTAGCATCAGCATATAAAATTCTTGCTTTAGTTCCGACAACTAATTTATTTTTTTTTGCATCTCGAATCCAATA
This sequence comes from Promethearchaeota archaeon, assembly GCA_016839635.1. The sequence goes on from JAEOTV010000220.1 coordinate 14,937, forward strand.
ATAGTTATCGCGATCTTGAGAGCTTCTTTCTGGATTAATAAAACTCATTGCTGCTTGATCCGTTTTATCTAAATCTTCTTCTTTTCCTGAAAGACAAACCCATCTAAATGGTCCGTAACCATAATCAAAACAAATCGGTCCCATAATATCTTCTACATAAGATGGAAAAATAAAGCCTTCTGATACATCAATTTTATTTTTTGCAATGTCCATTGAACCTGCATCAAAAACAGCTTTCATAAAAGAATTTCCATAATCCCAAAAAGAAGTACCTCTTTTCGACATTATATTAATGAGTTTGAACTGCTCTGTTAATGATTCATCAATGAGCTTTTTAAATCTCTCAATATTAGAATCAATTAATTCCCTACCCTCTTTAAAACTTATCTGGTGCGGAGTATAGCCCCCCTCATAAACTGCATGACAAGAAGTTTGATCTGAAGCAAGTTCTACCTTGATGTTATTCTCAACAACATATCTCCATAAATCAACTACATTTCCATTATATGCTATTGATAGAGACCTTTTTGATTTTCTTGCATCATCAACCCATTCAAAAATTTCATCTAAATCAGCAGAGATTCGCGAAACCCATCCCTGTTCATGTCGAGTTTTAATTCGGGATTCATCAACTTCTGCTATTACACCTATTCCACCTGCGATTTCTACGGCTTTAGCTTGTGCACCACTCATACCTCCTAAACCTGAAGATAAATATAAAATCCCTTTTAGATCTTCATCTTGAGGTAAATTTAGATATAATCTACCTGCGTTTAATAAAGTAATATAAGTTCCATGAACAATGCCTTGAGGGCCAATATACATCCAACCTCCCGCAGTCATTTGACCGTAGTTTGCTACACCTAGAGCTGCCGCAATTGAAAAATCCTCTGAATTATCAAACATTCCTACCATTAAACCATTAGTTGAAATAACTCGTGGAGAATTTAATGATGTTGGGAAGAGACCAATGGGATGGCCTGATGCTATGATTAGGGTTTGAGAATCATTCATTAATTCCAGATATTTTTTAACTAATCGATATTGCATCCAATTTTGAAAAACTTGCCCACTTTCACCATAAGTTACTAATTCATAAGGGTAAAGTGCTACCTCGAAATCCAGATTATTATCAATCATTACCTGTAATGCTTTTCCCTCTATAGTGTTTCCTGTATATTCATTTATAGGTTTTGCGGTTATAGGTCCTTCTGGTCGGTATCTATATCCATATATTCGCCCTCTCGATACTAATTCTTCCATAAATTCTGGCATCAAGTTCTTATGTAAGGAAGGAGGAATATATCTTAAAGCATTTTTTAGTGCTAATTTTGTTTGAGCAGGCGTTAATTTGAAACCTCTAGAAGGCGCTCTTCTTATTCCATCAAAGAATTTGGGATAAGGAGGTAGTTCTTCAGATATTTTAATTTTCATAGCATTTGAAATATCCATAGTTTTATCTAACTCCATCTAATATATAAATAATATGATTTTAGAGTTGTTACTTGTCCAATCAAATTTAAATATTACATTTCAAATGTAATGAGAACTATTTTTAGTAATTTAAGAGAAGACTTGTCAAAACTGATAATTATTTTAGAATTTTTATGCCTCTAAGTTCTAATTTATGTAAAAAATCTAAATAGCCTTTAAGGTTATTTTTCTCGATGTTTAAATATTGCAGTGAAGGTAAGGATTCTAAAGATTCCGGAAGATCAGTTAGATAATTTGCCCTTAAAAATAAATATTTTAGCTTTTTAAGCCTACCTAATGATACGGGGAGACTCGATAATTTATTATTCCCTAAATATAAATATTTTAAAGATTGTAATGAACCTATTGATTCTGGAATATCTTCTAATTCATTGTAATACAAATATAAATGTTTAAGTGATGTCAACGAACCTAATGTTTCCGGTACTGCAATTAAATAATTTTTTCCTAAATCTAATACTTCTAGAGTTGTAAGAAAACCTAAGGATTTAGGAATTGAAATTAACTTATTAAAACCTAAAATAAGGTTTTTTATTAAAGGAAGGGCTCCAATAGAGGGCGGAATATTTTCTAATTTATTTGTGGAAATATCTAATTCGATTAATGATTCTAATGACCCTATTGATTCGGGAATCTTATTTAATTGATTCTTGCTAAGATCTAGTATTTCTAGAGATGTTAAATTGCCAATTGATTGTGGTAAGTATTTAATTTGATTATCATATAAATTTAACTCACGCAGAGATTTTAATTGACCGATAGCTTCAGGTAATTCAATTATTTTGTTAATATCAAGTCTTAGGATCTGAAGGTTTTTCAGTTTACCAATAGTTTCTGGAATAAGAGTTAAATCGTTACGACCACATCTTAATATCTTGAGTGATTTTAGTTCCCCAATCGAATCCGGTAATATTTTCAGATTATTATCAGAAATTTCAAATCTTAATAAGGAGTGAAGAGATCCTATTGAATTTGGAATCTCTAATATTTTATTAGATGAGACACTTAGATTTTCCAATGAAGAAAGTGAACCAATACTATCAGGAAGCAACGTTAATTTATTTGAAGTTAAGCCTAAATAGATCATGTTTATAAATTGACCTATAGAATCTGGTAATTGAGTAAGATTATTACTTTTTAAAAATAAGGATGTTAATGATGATAAATTACCAATTAACTCAGGGAGTGTAGTTATCTTATTATTCCTTAAATTCAATCTTTTCAATGAGGCTAATTGGCATATGGAATCAGGAAGAAAAGTTAACTTATTATTTCCAAGAAAAAGAATTTCTAGAGATTTTAAGTTTCCAATTGAATCAGGCAACCTTTCAATTTTGTTACCGCTCAGATCTAATGTTTTTAGCTCCTGCATTTCACCTATTGAATTTGGAATGTTTTTAAGCTTATTTTCACTTAAATCTAGAATTTCTAAAGATTTTAGAGATCCAATTGTTTCAGGTAATCTATCTAATTGATTTGACTCTAGATGTAGTTCTTTAAGGGAAGAAAGTAAATTGATAGACTCAGGTATCTCTGTTAGTTGATTTTCGCTTACATCTAAAATTTCAAGCTCTGGAAGTGAAAAAAGTTCTTCGGTAATGGTATTTAAATTGTTACCTCGGATAAAGATCATCTTTAGTGAAGTAAATAACTCGATTTCTCTAGGTATTGATGATAACCCACAAGAAAAAAGATTCAATCCTGAGATATGACCATCCTCTACATAATATCCGAGTGAGTATCGTTCTAATTGAGAAATTTCAGAAAATGATTCTCCTATTTGCTTTTGTAATATCTCCAATGCTTCCAATTCATTTTCTGAAATTGTCATTTTTAAAAATATTGTTTCATTGTTATTCTAGATATATTATCAAGTATAGTTTAAAAAATAATATAATCTGGTAATATTAATGTTTATTGCATTAGAAATCAGATCAAAAGAAAAATTTGAATATAAAAAATTAAAAGAAAATTGTTATAAAATTAAATTTAAAAGTCAACATCTTTTCCATCATAAGCATAGGTATAAAGTTTTATAAATTCTTCCTTATTGGGGGTTCTTGGAGCCATTGTACCACATATATCTTGAAAGCATAAACCAATTAACTTACTTAAATTTTTCTCAAAATCATCTTTACTAATTCCCAAATCCTTAAGGTTATTTATAAAATCCACTTCTCTTTGAAGGATCTTAATCTTTTTTACGACATTGTAAGCAGCTTTCTTGTTATCCTCATCCCATTTCGCCCATCCTAATTTTTTTGCGAGATCTGAATTCACCATAATAGATTCGTTGTTTTCACCTGTTGCATTCAAGCAATATTGTGTAATATATGAAAGAAAAAGACCAACTGATTGTCCATGATGGGTATGGAAAATTGCACTCAAGCTATGGCCCATAGCATGACCAATATGAGCTTGACTATTCCCAAAAGCCAAACCAGCCATGGTTGCTGCTTGGTGTAAATAATCGCGAGCTTCCATGTTATTTCCGTCTTTATGTGCAATTGGTAAGTATTTAAAGATAAGTTCGATTGCCTTTATTCCTAAAGCATTCGAAAACTCATTATTCCAACTAGATAAACATCCTTCCATTGCATGAGCTAATGCATCAAATGCAGAATTGACAGTTAATTTTGGAGGCATTCCCTTTGGAAAGAGGGGATCAACTATTGCGTAGGTGGGAACTACGGAAGGGTGATTAGTTGCTGCCTTTCTCCAGATTCCATTTTGAAATCTAGAAATAACTACTGCCCAAGTTACCTCTGCTCCTGTTCCTGAAGTTGTAGGAATTGCAACCAATTTTGCTTTATTCGCAAAGTCAAATAATTTATCATTAAAATTATGGATATCATCCAATGTGTATTCGGGATATTCATACATTGCCCATATAGCTTTTGCTGAATCTATAACTGATCCCCCACCTAAAGCTATTATTAAATCAGGTTCATAAATATTACAAAGTTCCTTTCCTTTCATCACATCATCTTCATGAGGAGCTGGGACTACGTCTGTAAATACAGTATAACTTTTACTGAATTTAACAAGTTTATCTGTAAGGACTTTTAGATATCCTAAATCTTCAATTATCTTATCAGTGACAATAAAGCATTTGTTTCCTTTTATTTTTTCCAAATAATTTAATGCATCTTCGCCATATATTATATTTGGAGTATAAAAATGCCACATTTATATTTTTCACCTTTAATTTTCAATTTAGATTTGTATTTTTTCTAAATTTTGAAATTTATATTTATGATTTTATTAAATCTAATATTCAAATTAAAATTAAATAAAAAATTCTATTAAAAATAAGTTTCATTTTAAAATAATTAGGAAATTAGGAAGGTTGATTAAAATATGGAAGAATCAGAACAAGATAATTTATTTATAACATTTCAGCAAACTATTGAAAGTGTAATAAAAGAAAAGAGAACAAACCCAAAAAATAAAAAAACGTTAGATAAATTCAATGCTAGAATCATTATAGGTTTGCAAATTGATGAAGATTACTATTTTTGGGTAAATTTAGTTGCCAAAGATGGAAATTATTCCCTAGGAAAAGGAAAATTAGACGAGTATGATTTAGAACTAAAAGCAGCCCCAGAGGATTTAGTTTTTTTTGTAAACGGGGAAAATTCAGTTCTTAATATGATGTTTAAAAATAGTCAATTTGGATATAAAAAATTAAGATTCTCAAAGGGATCAACAGGAAAACGCAATTTAGGTATTTTATTAAAGCTTTCAAAAATTCTCGTTTTAGATTAAGTGGTTTTTTGAACATTTAAATATTTTTTTTATAAATTTGGCTATTTTTAAAGACGAAATTAGACTCTAAAACTTCCATTTCTCTTATTTGCTTATTAATTTGGAAAAGATTTATGGTAATTTCCTTATTTCTATTATTTATATGTAATTCAATAAAAGAAGGGATCCCACTTGCTAAAAAAGACCATGCACCAGTTGTACTTCCTGGATTTATTAATAGTATCCCTTTTTTCGTTAAAAAAACTTCCTCTTTATGTGTATGACCGGACACTAAAATATTATAATCTTTTTCTTGAGCTAAAATTTCTAATTGATCATGGTCACCTCGGGGTCTTATTTGTGCTCCATGTGTTAAACCTAAAGTAATTTTTTCATTATCTTCAAAAAATATTTCTAATTTTTGATAATTAGGTGAATCACGATTCCCATAATAAAAATCCATATTTCCACTTACTTTGAATAAAGTTTTTTGTGTTTTTTGGTTCAAGAAGTCAATTAATTTTGGGAAATTTATTAAATCTCCTGTAAAAAAAGTATAATGAAAAAGTTCTTCCTGTGTTATTTCATTTAGTTTTTCATATATTTGCGAAGGTAGATCTTTTGCACGAACAGGTACATGAGCATCTCCTATTAGTAATATGCGAACCATGATAATAAATTAATTATAATTTTTGTTTTTTGAATCTTGGACAAGGATCCAGAAGTTTTTAATCATATCTTCTAAACTGGGAAAGGTTGGTATGTTATGGTCGGCCATATATCGGGAAACTCGTTGAACTTCTTTAAGTTCACCAATAAGCCAAAAGAATATAGGTTTTGATACATGATTGATGCTATCAACTATTTGTTTGTAATTAGTAAAACTTCTGAATTGTTTTGAGCAAAACATCATATTGAGGATTCCTTCAATTTTTTCATCTTCTAGCAATAATTTATATACTGAAATTGTAATTTCTCCAGGATTCTTATTATCCATCATGGCTTTCTCCATTGCGGGCCAAATATCTATGAGCGCAAATCGATTCGGAGGCATCCATTTTGGAAAAACGTCTAAAAGGGTATTATATATTTTATCTCCAAAAATAGGGAACTTTAAACCATATTCAACGGTAATATCAGCAACTATGGTACCCGCGCCACCTGATCCAGTAATAAAAGAAATATTTCCTTTTTTAGGCATAATTTTGTTTTTATCATACATCATCGAAAAAGTTCGAGCAAATTGAAACAATTCATGGAAATTTTTAGCTTCAATTACTCCAGATTGCTTTATTATAGCTTTAATCAATTGTGAATTCTCTGCTAATGCACCTGTATGACTTAAAGTAGCTTTTTGGCCTTGTAGAGTCAAACCTCCTTTAACAAGAATTATTGTTTTGTTAGGTTTTTCTCTTGCTTTCCTACACAATTCTATAAATTTTCTCGGATTCTTAAAGGATTCAAGATATATAGCAATAACATTAACTGAAGGATCTTCTAAAAAATATTCTAAAAATTCAATTTCGCTTAAATCCATTTTATTTCCAATTGAACATGAATATCTAATACCCAAATCGGAATATTTCTCCATCATATATAATAAATAACCACCATTCAACATCCCTGACTGACTAATTATAGCAATATTACCAGTTTTATATTGGGAAAAGACAGCAAAACTAGTGAAAAATCCCCCCTTTTTATTATCTTTTGAATCACTATCTCCCTCAATTGAGGTAAGGCCCATACAATTAGGTCCAACAATTCTTAGTTTGGTAAAATTATCAGTGATCTTTAAAATTTGATCTCTTAATTCGAGTCCTTTTTCACCTACTTCCTCAAACCCTGACGCTTCAATAATTGCCCCCTTAACCCCTTTCGCCACACAATCTTTTAAGATTTCAGGAATTACTCGATTTGGAATATAAAATACAGCAATATCCACATCATCATCTATCTCCAAAATAGATTTCTTGAATTCTAATCCAAATAATTCTCCTTCTGAATTAGGATTCACGGGATAAATTTTCCCTTTAAAATTATTTGTAACAAGATTATCTACAATTCGGTGTCCGCCTTTTGTTAGATTTTTAGATGCACCAATTACAGCGACAGATTTTGGATTTAAAAATAAATCAATTATTTCTTTATTTGACAATGTTATACCAGTTCCTTGGTCTTCTTATTTAAATTTCTTTATATTTTCTATATTCTTTTTGAACAAATTGATATAAATTTTTTGCATTTTCATCTTTTTCAAAATACATTATAACAGGAGCTAAAAATTGGTTAAGATATTTAACAACTGCTAATTTTAAGTCTGGTGGATTCAATTTCCCTTCACTGTAGTCTTTTTCCAATTCCTTATAAGAGCTATAATTAACTTTTCCACCATATTTCTCGGGACGTTCAATTTCAAATAGATCAACAAGTTCAAAAATGATATATTTACAATATTCTAAAACAGGATTTTCATCGATCTGTTTAGGTGGGCAATAAGCTTTATTTATCTTGCGTTTTACATCATCAGGGGAATCTAACATAAAGATCGATGAATCAGGATCAGATTTAGACATTTTAATTTGTATAGTTCTTTCGACACCAGTTAAATCTGAAGATGGGGGTTTATTTAGTCCCATTAACATGTGATGATGGATTGCTACTGGTTTAGGTTTATTTAATTTTTTAGCAACCTCTCTTGCCAACATATTTACTTTTCTTTGATCTAAACCAAGTTGGCAAATATCAGCGGGGAGATAAAAAATATCGGCGCACTGCATCAAAGGATATAGAATTTGAGAAGCATAAAGTTTATCAGATTCACTTCTTCCCATAATTTGCGTACATCGTTTTACTCTTTTTAATGTTGTTTCTATTCCTATTTTAAGTACTAATTCCCAGTATTTATCTTCTTTTACAAGATCTGAGGCATAGATAAATTCGATTTTACTTAAATCCATTCCACATACTTTCCAAACATCAATGAAAAAATCTCCTACTTTTTTAATTACTTCTAAATTACCCCCAAATTTCTTATTAGCAGCGGCATGCCAATCTGCAACCAGAAATTTAAAGCGAATCCCTGCTTTTGTAATTTTATTAACGTTAATAGCTCTTAAAAGTCCTTGAGCAATATGTATATTTCCTGAAGGTTCAAAACCGTCATATGCATAAATCTCTTTGTTATGCTCAACTTTCCATTTAATCAATTGTTTTAATTCATCTAAGTCTATAATTTCCTCTCCGACTTCTTCCAATAAAGCGATTTTTTCATCTAAAGTTAAAGACATATTATCATTCACTAAACAGTATATAAATTAGGAAATTATTTGGTTGATATAACCTTTATGGAATTTAGAAATTCATTGTTAATCAGTTATAATTTGTTATAAGAAATCCTAATTTCTTTATGAAAATTATTATTCATTACCAATTTTTAATCGATATAGACCTCCAGGAAGCCATAAAATGATCCCTAGTAGAACGCCGAGTAAAAAAGTAATAGAATCGTTCCATAAAAAAATTTTATAAACCAATGTTATTGTAAGTACTACAAATCCAACTAGAAATCTTAAGGGATGTTTAAATTTATTATTTATTGCTTGATGAAGTATATAGAATAATATAATAATTGCATGACCGCTTAATGGAACTCTTATAATATATCTAATGAAAGAAAATAATCCAACGAAAATACATTCAATTAACAATAAAATGTACATATTTCGCTCTTCTTTTTCATTCCAGAGCCAAATTATCTCACCGATTAAAATCCCAAAGGGGAAAAAAATTGAAATCATGTATAATGGAGGTGTATAAATACTTAATGTTTCAGTAGCAGTAACAACTAATGGATAACCTATGATCGAGAAAAAAATTATCGAAAGGATAGTAACTATCAATCCCGTTCCATAAATGATTACTGGTTCCCTTATCGAAGGTTTTAACTTAGTCAACATGACTTTCATAATTTACTATCACTTAGGTAGTTGAAATCTATAATTTTAGAGTTGAGATAATGAAAATATATAATTTATTTAAAGAAAGTATAAATAAAACTTATTTTTTGCGTTCCTCGATCACAGCTTGAGCAGCAGCAATACGTGCAACTGGAATTCGAAAAGGTGAACAAGAAACATAATTTAATCCGATGGAATGAGCAAATTTAATTGAGCTTGGTTCACCACCATGTTCTCCACAGACTCCTAATTTCAGATCAGGTCTAGTTTTTTTGCCTAGTTCAATAGCCAATTTCATTAATTTTCCAACACCCTCTTGATCAAGAATTTCGAACGGATTATGTTCTAATAATTCTTTATTTAAGTAGATTGGTAGAAATTTTCCTTCAGCATCGTCTCGTGAGAAACCGAATGTCATTTGAGTTAAGTCATTTGTACCAAAAGAAAAGAATTCTGCTTCGCTTGCAATTTCATCAGCTGTTAAGGCAGCTCTAGGAATTTCTATCATTGTACCAAACTTATATTCTAAATCCACATTATAACTTTTAATTGTGTCTAAAGCTACTTCCATCAATTGTGCCTTAACAAATTGCAATTCAGAAATCATTCCTACAAGAGGAATCATCACCTCTGGTATTACGTCAATTCCATTGAGTTTAAGCTCACAAGCTGCCTGAAAAATAGCTTTTACTTGCATTTCATTGATTTCAGGCCATACAATTCCTAACCTACAACCCCTTAAGCCCATCATGGGGTTTTCTTCAGAGAGTGACCTGATTAAAGCGATAACTTTACTTTTTTTCTTAATTTCTTTATCTAAGGGACTAGAATCTAATAATGACCTTGATAAGGCATTCGTCATTTTGAGCTCTTGACTTTCTAATAACACAGTAGATAACTCAGGTAAAAACTCATGTAATGGAGGATCCAATAACCTGATCGTAACTGGCTTTCCTTGCATTATTTTAAAAATTTCATAAAAATCTTGTTTTTGCCATGGTAAAATTTTATTAAGAGCATCTTGGCGATCCTCTGTTGTTCGAGCCATAATCATATTTTGGACTGTTGGGAGCCGATCTTGTGCCATGAACATATGTTCTGTCCTGCAAAGCCCAATTCCCTCAGCACCAAATTCCAAAGCTTTTTCTGCATCAATAGGTGTGTCAGCATTAGCCCTTACGCCTATTTTTTTTATACTATCAGCTATTTCTAATAACTCTAGGAATTCTCCTTTTATTTCGGGCTCAACAAGAGAAACTTTTCCCTCAATAATACTTCCTGTTGTTCCGTCAATAGTTATCCAATCGCCTTCTTTAATTACCATTTCAGCAACTCTAAACTCTCTATTTTCCTCATCAATCTCGACATCTTGGGCACCAACAACAGCTGGTTTACCCATTCCTCTAGCTACAACAGCAGCATGCGATGTTTTTCCACCAAATTGAGTTAATACTCCTGCTGCGGCATACAAACCATGAACATCTTCTGGTTTGGTTTGTGGACGTACTAATATTATCTCATTTTGTTCTTGATTCGCCAATTCCTCTGCCCGATCAGAGTCAAAAATAGCGACTCCCGAAACAGCACCAGGTGACGCATTAATACCATGAGCTAAGACATGGATAATTGAATTTTCATCAATACTTTTAAACAATAATTTAGCAATTTTTTTTGGATCAATACTCATTATTGCTTCTTCTTTAGATATTAATCCCTCTTTAACCATATCAACAGCAATTTTGACAGCAGCAGAGGGTGTTCTTTTTCCGTTACGTGTTTGCAAAATATTTAATTTTCCATCCTCTATTGTAAATTCGATATCTTGCATATCTCTGTAGTGTGTTTCCAAATTCTCCATTGTTTTAAGTAGTTCTTTATAAATTTTCGGAAACTCGTCTTTCATTTCTTCAAGCTTTTTAGGGGTTCTAATACCTGCTACGACATCCTCTCCTTGGGCATTTGCTAAGTACTCACCAAATTTTATATTCTCTCCTGTTGAAGGATCTCTAGTAAAAGCAACTCCAGTAGCAGAATTCCAACCTTTGTTTCCAAATACCATTGTTTGAATATTAACAGCCGTACCGAAATCTGGAATGTTGTTGATTTTTCGATATGTAAGAGCTCTTCTGGTATTCCATGATTTAAAGACTGCTTCGATTGCTAAAAATAACTGTTTGAAAGGATCCTGCGGAAAAGGGGAACCAATTTCTTTCTCATATAATGCTTTATAATCAGCTATAATTTTTTGTAAATCCTTTACCTCTAAATCTGTGTCTTGAGCATTGCGATCAAGAGCTCTTTTATATTTGTCTAGAATTCTCTCGAATTTTTCATCTCCAATCCCCATTACAACGTCTCCGAACATTTGGATGAATCTACGATAAGAATCATAAGCGAAACGGGGATTTTCTGTTTGTTCACCTAATCCCAAAACACTTTGGTCATTTAGCCCCAGATTGAGTACGGTATCCATCATTCCGGGCATCGAAATCGGTGCACCGCTCCTGACTGAGACTAGCAGTGGATCTTTAACGTCTCCAAACTTCTTATCAGTAGCATTTTCTAGAATCTTTAATTGATCAATAACCTTAGGTCTTAGCTGAACAATTACCTTTTCAGGATTCCCAAAGTAGGATAAGCACGCTTCAGTTGTTATTGTAAAACCTGGCGGAATATTAAGTCCTAACTTAGTCATTTCAGCGAGATTTGCTCCCTTACCACCAAGGAGATTTTTCAAATCCTTATTACCTTCATTAAAATCATAGACAAATTTCTTGTTTTCAGTTGTTGTCATGTTTCTTTACCAAAATCTTAATAAACATCAACTCGATAAAATACAAACAACACTCTTAGTTTTTATATTTTACTTAGATGACTTGTAAAACATTTCTTATAATAGAAAAGTTTCTCTAGGGAAATAAAATTTTCGAAAATACGATAAAGAATGAACAATAAATCATTTATATCTTATTAAAAGCATCAAGTAGTTCCCAAATTCCATTTAGAATAAAATCAGGTTTGTATTCACTCCTCTTTATCGTGTTTATATTAGTTTCTCCTGATAATACGCAACATGTAGTTATACCTGTTTCGATGCCCATTTTTATATCAGTATAAAGACGATCTCCAAAAATAACAGCACTTTTAGGCGAAAGATCTAATTGATCTAATTTAAAAAGAAGCATCTCTTTATTTGGTTTTCCAAAAACTTTAGGCCTTCTCTCGATTGCTTTGTAGAGAAGTGCCGCTATACCTCCAGCATCTGGAATATATCCATTCTCAGTAGGACATCTATTATCAAGATGAGTTGCAATATAAGGAAATTCTTCTTCTTGAAGAAAATAAGCAGCTTTTACTAAACGATTATAAGTTAGTTCTTGGTCAAAAGCTAGTACCAAAATTTCAGGATCATCTTCAGTTAATTCAAATCCTTCTATAATAAATTCTTTTTTAAGAGATTGAGTTCCTAATAAAAAAATTTTCTTGTAGTTATTTCGTCTAAGATAATCTATTGTAGGATGTTGTGATAAAATAAGGTTTTCCCTATTTATCCTGAGGTTAAATTTATTTAATTTTTTAAGGTAATCTTCTGTGGATTTACTTGAATTATTTGAGAGAAAGAAAAAATCTTTATTCTTTTTTCTTAATATTTCTATTAATTTTGGTACTCCTTGGAATAATGTATCTCCTAAATAAATTGTACCATCTAAATCAAAGAAAAAAACTTGCTTATTCGTTAATTCGAATAGGTTACTAGTATGATTATCCATTTTAGATTTTATAACATTTTGAGATTCATTAAATAAAAAAAAAAATTGAAAGTTCCTAATACTAATAAAATTCAGTATCAATCATCGTAGTAGAAACAACAAGTTCTTGTGCGGCTCTAGTAGCTTTTAAAACTTTAGCCATGTCGCCTTTAAGTTTAAATTTTCCAGCAAGCAAGCCACGAATTGGATCTAGTTCTTTCTTCAAGACCTGCACCCATGAATCATAGGGTCCTGAATAAACGTATTCCGCATCGACTTCCTCACCTTCTTCTACTATTCTTGCTCCTGTACATTCCCCATGGTAAAGTCCCACAAACATTCTAATTTCATGGTCTAAATTCCCAGAAGGTTCAACAATAAAAAGAAAATCACCTTCCCAACCATCAGGTGGAAATCCTTCTGGTCCAGCTGCATCTTTATAATTTGGATTATTATTAATCGCTTTACTATATGCTTCAGCCCATTCTGGTGTTCCAAATTTCATTTTTATCACTTTTATAAAAATTAATTTACTTCTTATATTATTTAGTTTTTATTTATATATTGTATTTAATAAAGATTTCAATAAATCATTTTTCTATTAAAAGCAAAATATAGTAGAAAAATTTTATTTATTACTTAAAGTTCTCCTCTTTCTTTCATCTTAGCGATTTCTTCATCTCTGAGCTTTCTCTTAAAAAGTTTCATAACCATTGTTAAAGGTAGATCGCTTCTAAATTCTACATACTTAGGTACTGCATAAGGTTTAACTTTAGGTTTCAAATAGTCGATTATGTCCTGTTCAGTAACCTTTCCTTGGTATTCTTTATTTAGTGTTATAAACGCTTTTACTCTTTCACTACCAGGACGCTCTGGATCTGGAATTCCAATCACTCCTGCTACTTTAACTGCAGGATGCTCATGTAGAATATCATCAATAATTCTAGAATAAACCTTATTGCCCGATACATTAATCATGTCTTTGATACGGTCTTCAATGTAGAAATAGCCATCTTCGTCCATTCTTCCTATATCACCCATCCGGAGCCATCCATCTTCAGTTAAGCCCTTGTTTGGTGTTGGCCAGTAACCTTTCATAACTTGTGGACCACGAACCCAAATTTCACCAGATTCCCCAAATGGAACCTCTTGTCCTGTTTCTGGATCTACAAGTTTTACATCTGTGTCAGGTAATGGGACACCAACACCGGTTTTCTTTTTTAACATTATTCCAGTTACCTTAGATAGGGGTGAAATATTAACTGTTGCAACTCCTGTAGTCTCTGTAGCACCATACCCTTCTCCCATTGGAATGCCGGTTTTCTTCTCAAAATGCACTACAACGTCGTCCGGTATTGGTGCAGCCCCAGATAGATAAAATATGGGCGATTTAGGAATGTCTAACTGCAAAAACCTTATATAATGAGCAGGAACGGCAGTTACCATGAAAGGACGATATTTCTTTATTGCTTCTACAATTTTAATCATATCTCTTGGATCCATTAAAAATATTTTGAGCCCCCATGAAATACTAGCATGAATAGCAAGATGCCCATAAGCATGGAAAATAGGAACACAAACTACGACAGCAGCTTTTCCAATAATCCCTTGTTTTATCGGATCCATCATCCAATGTATAACTTGAATTACATTAGTTGTAATATTATAGTGAGTTAACATAGTACCTTTTGGAAGCCCTGTTGTACCCCCTGTAAAAGGTAAGAGAGCAATATCTTCCATAGGATTTACTTCAACTGTTTTTTCAAGAGGATCATATTTCTCAAGTAAATCAGCTAGAGAATAATATCCTTCTGCAGAGATTTCTTCCATTTCAGGTAATTTATAATCAGGAAATATCCTTGCTGGAGTGTAAATCACAGTGTTAATTTCAACTTCATTTTTTACTTCATTAATGCGTTCAAGACGTCTATACGAACAAAATACTGTTTTTGCTCCACATTCTTTTAACTCATGAATTAAATCATCAGTTTTATGCAAAATACTTAATGGAACATGCACTGCTCCGATTTTAAGCGCAGCATAATCCATAAAGATAAATTCTGGGCAAGAAGGTAGAACAGATACAATTTTATCTCCTTTTTTTAAACCTAAATCTAAAAAAGCATTTGCCAATTTATCAACTTTTAGTTTTAGTTCTTTATATGTGATTTCTTCATCAACATAGACACATGCTATATTATCAGGATAGTTATTTTCACTATCCTCAAGAAATTGATATAAATTAATTTTTGGATAGGGTTCCATTGAATGTTTAAGCTTAAATGGACCCACAAAATAAGATTTTAACCAAGGTTTATCTGCATATGAACTTTTTTTTTCTTCACCCATAACTTTCACCAATAAATAAGAAAAATTGAAAATAATTAATTAATAAATTATATCGATAGTCCAATCTAATCCAAGTTCTTTAAGTTTCTCCTTAGTAGGAATACCATTTTTATCCCAACCACGAAATTCGTAATAAGCATCTAGAAGTGGGTCTAATTTAACTGTCTGTCCTTCAGCGGGTCCCTCAGGCATGGGGTCTTCTAATAATCGAGCAGGAAGAGTATCATCTTTTCTAGATATTCCTTCTCTTATGTTGAAAACTCTAGCAAGATTATAAAGTCTTTCACCAGTTTTTCTAAAATCTGTTGCAGTGAAGTCATAACCCAATAATTTAGATATCAATGATGCCCAATCATCTGCACTTAGAACTATCCCCATAAACTTACATGCTCCAATGGCATCAAATACTCCAAATCCATCTTCTAAATCCTTTAGGATAAATGTTTTTTCTGGGATTTCTTGAAGTGGGTCACCTACATCAGCATCATCAACAAGCATAAAAGGCATTGATAAAAATGCAGGTCCTTCAATCCAGGCAGTAATGTGGTCACCACCACGATTTGCCGTAGCATATGCTAATCCTGTGATTTTAGCTGCTCTACTATCATATGCGGGGAGTTCTAAACCTTTTACTTGCATAGCAAATTTAATTGAATCATTTCCTAATTTCTCTGCCATTTTGCGAGTTCCTTCCGCTAATAAATCGCCAATACCCTCTCTTTTACTTATTTTAGGAATAAGATCAATTACGGCATCGGCATCACCAAATTTTAATTCAATTCCTTCAGTCTGTTCAGGAGTTAATATTCCCTTTTCAAAACATTCCATTGCAAAACCTATTGTATTTCCAGCAGAAATAGTATCAAGTCCATATTCATTGCATAAGAAGTGAGCTAAAGTAATTGCATCTAAATTGTCAACACCACACATAGTCCCTAGGGAACCTAATGACTCATATTCGGGGCCTTCACCTATACTTTTATATTTTCCTTCCTTAATTTCAGCCAAACGCCCACAAGCAATTGGACAAGCAAAACATGGTTTTCTTTTAGTGAGGATTGTATCATTAATTGCTGTACCATTTATTTTTTCTAAATTAGGAAAAACTCCTGTTTGCCAATTGTTTGTGGGTATACCACCTTTAATTCCTACTAAATCAACCATAGTAGCTGTCCCGTATACTTCAAGTGTCATTTTCAATAGACTTTGGTTGACCCAATCGTACCTCTGTTTAGCTTCTTCTTTATATTCCTCTGGATTTGCTACTTGGATCTTAATATTTCCTTTAGCAGCAAGAGCCTTTAAATTTTTAGAACCCATTACAGCACCTACTCCGCATCTTCCTGCTGCACGACCCCAATTAGGTTGATCGCAATCATTCATTATTGCAGCATACTTAACTAGATTTTCGCCTGAAATACCTATACAGGAAACATTAAATTTGTCTCCTAATTCTTCCTTTATAATTTTCGTTGTTTCAGAAGTATTTTTACCCCAAAGATGAGAGGCATCTTTCAACTCCGCTTTTCCATCTTCTATAACTAGATAAACTGGTTTTGGAGAAATTCCTTCGAATATTACCCCATCATAACCAGATCTTTTTAGATCGCGTCCCCAAAAACCAGCCGAATTTGCTTGTCCCCATATTCCAGTGAGAGGAGATTTTGTAACAACAGAATATCTTCCCGTACTAGGCGAATTTGTTCCTGTTAATGGTCCTGTCATAAATATTAATTTATTTTCAGGGCCTAATGGATCAATTCCTTTTGGTACTTCTTCAATAAGGAATTTTGTAGCTAATCCTGCTCCCCCTAAGTATAATCTTAATGTTTCTTCATCTGGAAATTCTTCACTAATTTTACCGTTTGTTAAATCAATTCTCAGAATCTTTCCCATATAACCGTAAATTTTCTTCACACCTCAATACAAAATTTAATTTATTTTACAATTTTTATTTTCAAATTATTAAAAAATTCAATTAATTATTCTTATTTCTATAATTATAAAATGATTTCTATTTTTCAAACAAACTAATTATTACAATTAAGTTTTAGATTTTAAATATGGATTTGAAAAATTAAAAAGAAAAAGACACAATATTAAAAAAACAATTAGAAATTAAACGCCGATTCCAATGGTATTTCCTATACCAGCAATAATAATCTTTGAGCCTTTTTGTGTTCGTTTCCTAATAGCCATCTTAATTTTTTCTACAAATTTAGGGACAGATTGAGTAATTGGTCGTTTCATTGTAGTGATAGCATCTTCTAAAGACTGTTTACAAATTAAAGCATCAATAGGAATTGCATTACCTGTTGATGACTCTTCAATATAATGCTTTTCAATTCCAATACCTCCTATCGCAGCTCCAACACCAACTGCCATTGAGCCTGTTTTATCTCCTGTAAGTTTTAACCCAGCATCAATCATAATTATTCTTGATATTGAATCTCCATACTGGTCAATTAAATCCTTGATAGCCTTACCTGGTTTTCCAACGGTGCCGCCTGGACCTTTAGCTCGAACAACATAAATTGTTCTTTCTTCAAACTCCAATTCTTGTACAATCGTATCTCTTTCAATTTCATTAGCAGAAATATCATTATTTTCTACAGATCTTATAAAACTTGCAGCAACTAATGGTCCAAGTCCATCTCCAATAGGACTTCCTTCTGAAAAAGCTTTAGCAGCATGATAATAGGCTTTAGCCATGGTCATAATTAATCCTAACTGGTATGCAATCTGAACTAATAATATCATTGATTTTGATTTCTTTCCTAGTATAAGGTAGTGTCGAATTAGTCTATAAATAAAGTCTATCGCCATTATTGCTTCTAATAAATTCTCCAAATTGGATCGTTGAACAACATCGGCATTCGGAGCCAATACCTCAACTTCTTCTTTGAACCTGTTATCTCTTACGTCAACAACATGATCAAATTTAGGAATGATTCCATAAGGATCAAGAGAAACTGGAGATATAGTTATGAAAGTAAGAAAATCTTCAAGTTGAAGCATTAAATCTTTTTGAGTCTTTTTTTTATCAGCGAATTCTTTAAAATTTGTGATCATTATTTCTTTACTTTCATCATTCCATTTTTTAAGTTTCTCTAAAGCAGTTTGGATTTCTTTAGATGCTTTCCATGCTTGTAGTTTTTGCCCATAAAACATAGAAATAAAAATAAGCAAGAACCACAATAAAGATATTATAAGAGAAATAGGATCTGTGCCAGTGCTTGTTTGATAAATAATATTCATCTCTTTGTTAAAATTATAGGTTTTTCTAAAATATTAACCTTCTAAATTTTTATAATAATAAAATTTATTTATTCTTTTCGATTATAAAGCATAGAAAAGAAGATATTACGGCATGTTCTATGATTGAAGAAGAAGACGATGAGGAAGTATTAAAAAAAGGAATCACCCTTAAAAGCGTTTTAAAAAACCTTGCTTTAATTATGCTTATTCTTGTTGGTGTATTATTCATTTATATAGATTTTGGATTCGACCAATTAACAAGTTGGTCAATTGGTTTTATGCTAATTTGTTTTGGAGCAACATTAATACAATTCAAGAAAAGTCCTGCTGAACCTATTAGGCAAACATTAACAATTTTGATCTGTAAATTATGTGGACTTACTAAAGTCAGAAATTATGAGAAAGGAGACTTCGTGTTCAAAAGGTTAGATAAATGCGAAAAATGTGAAGACTTAATGGTGATAAATCAAATCTATTCTGTAAGATTAAAAAGTCCTACAGAAAAATCTAAAACACAAGAAGATAAGAAAGAAGATTTAAAAGCTAAAAAATAGATTTAATTAATAATATTTTCTACTTTATGTGGTGTTTATTAGATTCTTAAGAAAGTTGGGTTAGGTGGAACTTTCGATCATCTCCATGAGGGTCATAAATTCCTTTTGAAAACTGCATTGTCTATAGCTGAATTTGTGGAAATAGGATTAACTTCTCAAGATTTATTAAGAAATAAACAATTTGCATCATTACTAGAAGATTATGATACAAGAAAAAAAAAATTGGAAGATTTTATTGAATCTATTGCGGATATAAGTCGTATAAATATTGTTGAAATACAAAACTGGGTAGATATGGATAAATATGCTCAAGATCCTGAATATGAAGGACTAATTGTCAGCAAGGAAACGTATGAAAATGCAATAAAATTAAATGAGAATAGAGAAAAAAAAGGACTAAATCCCCTTATATTAATAGTTATACCAATACTAAAAAACAAAGAAAATATAAAAATTAGCTCAACTCTAATAAGAAAAAGTTTATAGGATAATATCGAATTCAAAAATAAGCTTAAATTTAATATTGGTGTATGACTCAAATTGATCGATTAATAAAAATTTATATTTTTTCAAATCTTTTTCATATTAATTGACAAAAAACATTAATCAAGATTGATTTTTCATGGTATATTGTCCAAAATGTGGATCTACTATTCCTGATAATATTAGAGCTAGTTTTTGTGGAGAATGTGGCGCTACTATAAATTTAGATGCTCGTCTTCCTCCTCCTTCAATAGAACCAGCCTCCAAACCATCGAAGCCTTTTGTTAAACCAAGTTCTAGCCCTCCTAAACCTTTAATTGAATCAGAGCCTATTCCACCTAAACCGTTAATCAAACCAAGTTCTTCCAGACCCCCTTCAATTCTAGCAAACAAAAATAATGAACGTCCATTAGATGCAATTACAAGAAAACTTGCTAATGATTTAATAGAAGATTTTCTTAGATTTAAATTAATAGAAGAAGCAAAATTTAGAATACTTGGTTTAAAATGTCTAAGATGTGGTTCTGTCTCATCACTGGCACTTGTTACACATTCTGAGACTGCAGGGACTCGTTCTGGGTTTTCCGCAAGTTATAAAACAAAGTCTACTAGAATTCCAATTTGTAGTGATTGTCGATTAAAATTAAACATTGTAAATGATTTGAATCGCTATGTCAAATTTAGAGGAAAAAAAGCATATGTAAGACCTAGAGGATATGGTCCTTGGATAAGAATTGATCTTTGGCTTAGACAGTTAAGACCTCGATTTTAATGGTCTATTTTGTGTTTTAACTTCCTTTTTCTTGTTTATAAGTTTATAATTATTCTTCAAGATTAGCTCCACAAAAAAAGCAGAATTTTTGACCTCCGGGTAGCTCAGCTTGGCAGAAGGGGCAACTAAATTTGGATTGTTCGGCACTAGGTTTTTGTTTTTTGATTTTAGTTTGTTTAGGTTTTTTCTCAGTAGTGGGAACTTGTGTTTTTGATTTATTATATACAAAATAGGTAACAAAAACTAATATAGCACTCCCAACTGAAGCAATCACTACTATCAAGATTATTAATTCTATTGGAAGTCCTGGAGGTGGTCCGAGAGGTAAGTCTGAAGATCCTATTGTAAAATATCTAACATCTGATTCATATAAAGTTCCTATAGAATTATTTCCAAATACTTGTATCGTATATAATCCATTGATACTAGGAAAAGGAATTGTAGTTTTCCCTGAAATTGTTTTAGTTGTTTGACCGTTTAAAGAATACCCAAGCCAATCTGGTGTAAATCCAAGATCAAAGTTTAGCAATAAGCCTTCATTCTCATTTTCTCCAATGTTATAAGAAGAATCCCAGGAATACCCTACTGCATCAAACCATTGATCTTTCTGCATCAAAGTTCCAGTATCAAATTGTAAATTATCAACAGTAGCATGAGTATTAGCAAAACTAAACTCATAGCTTCCACTTGATTGAAGAATACCATCAAGCCAGAGATCCCAACCTTGAGCAAGATCAAATTTAATGCGTACATGATGCCATGTTAAATCTTGATAATTACAGATAACATGCCATGAGCTTCCATCATAATACTGGTACTCCATAGTGGCATCCCTTGCTCTAATTGCAATAGCTTCTGATGTGCTGACTGTAGTTCCGCTTCTTACTCTCACATTATGATGTTGTGTGGATTCCAGTCTCCACCAAAGCTCAATTTCTCCACTGCTCTGTGGAGAGGTAAAGGTTTGATATGCATAAGATCTAAAAGTTCCATCATTATCATTTATCTCTACTACCTTTTTATGGCCATCTACTTCTGAGAGGACCCGAATAGGCCCACCACTTTCATCCACAATCCAACCCAATGGATCTGCTCCATTAACATCATTTTCAAATCCATAAGTGCCAGGATAATACCCACTCATCGGATCAGAATAAGTAATATTTTCCGGAGTGGTAATATTAATTTGTGGTCCACTCAACCTTAAATCATATAAATCAATAGGATTATCATTAATATGATCAAGAGGGGAATTCTTTAACACTGAATTTGAAAATAAAATTACAATGAAAACAGAATTTAATAGTAGGATTAGAAGTAAAAACAAATATTTATATTTAGACATTTTGATCAAACCTAATTTTTTGTCAATATTTAAATTATTTAATATGATTCTATTTAATATTTTTCTACTTACACATTTATAAATGGTTCTGAAGACTTATATCTAAAAGCAGTATTTGGATTTATAATACTTTGCTAAGGAATTAAAAAAAAAGAAATATATCAATAACAAAATTATTCTTCAAGATTTGCACCGCAGTAAAAACAAAATTTTTGATTTCCAGGTAGCTCAGCTTGACAGAATGGACAAGATAATAATGGTGGTTTGTCAATTGACTTTTTCTTTTTAACTTTAGTTCGTTTAGGTTTTTCTGGTTTTAGACGCTGAACATGTTGAGGTGCTTCTGAGACTTGGGGAGTTTCTTTAACTTTAGGTTTTTTCTCATCTATAAAAATTCTTGATTTCCCTCTTCTATAAACGAAAAAAGTTAGAAAAACCAATATAGCACAACCTACTGAAGCAATTACTATTATCAAGATTATTAATTCTATTGGAAGTCCTGGAGGTGGTTCGTGGATCTCAAATAATTCAACTAAAACAGATTGTTCAGATTCAATATTACCTACTACATCAATTGATTGATATATGATATTATAATCTCCCTCTGAAAATCCAGATAACGTAAAAGCTCCAGTATAGGTCAACCAACCAGAATTATTAATCCGATACCTTATTAAAGATACACCAGATCCTGAAAAATCGTTTGCGGTAATTGTGAAAACCGTTGATTCAATGACGATATTGATTCCTGCATAGGGTACAAATGAAAGTGTAGAAGTAGGAGGGTTCAGATCTTTATTTATTGTGATTTCATCATAATCTTCTTGACCAAGTGTATCATTTACATAAAATCTGATTGTAACAGGGCCATGTCCGTAATTCTCCCATTCTAGTTGATTAATAGTAGCGGATGAATCTCCAAAAGTAATATTAGTTGTTCCACCATCCAAAGTATACCATCTAGTATCTAAATAACCTGTTGTTATTGAAAGATCAAAATCAGGCGCACTGAACCCAAAGAAATCCCCATCTTGAGGAGAATTTATCGAAATTTGAGGAAGAGGTATTGTGATATCTACTGTGAAAAACCTTTTGTTTGACTCAAAAATTTCTCCTAATGAATTATTTCCGAGTATTTTAATTGTATGTAAGCCGTTATTAGGCATAAGAATGGTTACATTTCCTAGTATTGTTTTAGTTGCTTGTCCATCTATGGAATAGCCCAACCAATCTAAATTAGTATTGTTTTCTAGACTAAGCAATAATCCTTCGTACCGATTATCCTCATCGGTATAATTAGGATCCCATGAATATCCAATCGCATCTATGTAGAAATAATAATTAGCAGCAGCGGTTTGAGAAAAAAGAGAGATATAATCAAGATCATTCACAACAGCATAATAATCGTACGGTCCATATCTAATTCCATTCACAGATAAATAGAATGTATCTGCTGATAATCCTTGATATAATCCTGCTCCGCATTCGAAATCAATTTTAAAATGATACCATCGATCATTCTCTATATTACATAACTCGATCCATGTGGAAGGTCTAACTTGTAATTTTCCATCCCATACGGCAATATCTGGCCCCAATACGGGATATTCATAAAATCTCATGTGGTGAACACCATAAGAATCATCAGTTCTAAACCAATACTCTATAGTTCCAGAAACTTGACTTCCTGCAGTGAAATATTGGGACATCCAGACGTCATCAGAGCCTCCATCATGAAACTCAACTATATTTTTATGTCCACTTATTTCTCCAATTACATTTATCGTTCCAGTCGTCCCTTCATTAATCGTCCATTCATTCGGATCCCCTCCGATCTTATCATTTTCAAATCCATAAGTCGCTGGATAATAGCCACTCATTGGTGCTGTATAAGTTTTATTCTCAGGAGTGATTATATTCAGCATTTTTATATTAAAGTATCTAATGTCAGATTCGAATATGGTACCTAAAGAATTGTTCCCAAAAACTTGTATAGTGTGTATCTCTTCTTCACTTGGAAATGGAAATGTGGAATTTCCTAATATTGATTTCGTAGCGTGTCCATCTAGAGAATATCCAAGCCAATCTGGAGTAAAAAGAAGATTAAAGCCAAGTAATAAACCTTCATTCTCATTATCTCCAATGCTATAACTTGGATCCCAAGAGTAGCCTACCGCATCAAACCATTGATCATGTTGCATCAACGTCCCTGTATCAAATTGTAAA
>JAEOTV010000026.1 GCA_016839635.1 Promethearchaeota archaeon
ATTATTGGGAGAGAAGCTGCATTTAAAACAGTCTATAATGAAAATTTAGGAAAACCTACCAGCGACTTAAAATTGAAACGTCAGCCTGGAACGATAAAACCAAAAGTGAAAGAAGCAGCTCCTGAAAAAGTACCTGAAACAGCATTAGAAGAAGAAATGGGACAAGATCAATTAATTGAGAAAGCAATTGAGAAAAAGGAAGAATTGGATGAATTGGTTAAAGATTCTTCAGAAGAAGCAAAGTAAAACATCAAATTTATTAACTATTTTCATTGAGTTTTTAAACACGATAAAATTAGTGCATCAAAGAAGGTACCATAAAAATTCAAATATTGTTTTAGTATTCCTTCTTCTTTAAATCCACATTTCTTAAAAAGAGAGATTGATCTTTTATTGTCTACAGCAATATAAGCTTCAAGTCTATTTATTTTTAAATGATGAAATCCAACATTTTTAATCATGATTAAAGTTTCTTCTCCTAATCCCTTATTCCAAAAGGAAGGGATTAACCATATACCGACCTGGGCTCTTTGATGTTTCCAGTTAATATTCCAAAGACTGACTGAGCCGATCCTTTCATCATTAACCTCACGCAACTCAATTATATAATTAAATTGAACGTAATTATCCCAATATTTTAAGTAACTTTTAATTAATCTCTTTGCATGTTCTACTGTATTTAATGGCCCCAAAGATAGATATGATGTTAATTCTTTGTTATTTAGGCACCTAAATATAAATTCAGCATCTTGTTTAGAAATTTTCCTCAGAAAGAGGTTTCCAACATTGATTTCCTCTACAGATTTAGAATCTTTAATCATCTTTTAAAATTCAAAGATTTTATGTATATAAGAATATCAAAAAAAAGGTTTAAAAAATATAATGGAAAAAATGGGTATTATAAAAAATTATATTCCACCAGTGAAGTTCGGGTCTCGTTTTTTTAGAAAGGCTTGGATTCCTTCATTAACATCTGTAGATCCAGCATTAACTCCAAAACCTAACATTTCAAATTGAACCCCAATTTCTAAAGGTACTTGGGTCCCAAATTTTACAGCTTTCTTTATACATAATAGACTAGTCGTAGGTCCTCGTCCTAACCATGAAGCTTTTTCATGAATAAGGTTTTCAAATTCTTCACCATCATCACAAAGATAACTTACATGACCCCATTCAAGCATCTTGTCTGCGGGGACTCGTTCTCCAAAATAAATCATATTTAATGCTCGATTTAATCCAATACGTCTTGCCATTCTTTGAGTACCTCCATTTCCAGGAAAAATTCCTCTAGCGATTTCAGGAAATCCAAAAAATGATCTTTTAGTAGCAATTAAGATATCACAGACGAGAGAAAGCTCACATCCCCCTCCGAAAGCATACCCATCTACTGCCCCGACTACTGGTTTCGGGAATTGTTCAATTAATGAGTAATATCTATGCTTTTGCTGCATGGATATTGTCCAATGAACAGGAATATTTGGTTTTAATCCTTTTCCCATCGGAGAAGATAAATCAGCACCAGCAGAAAATGCAGGTTTTTTTGTAACATTTTTAGTTCCACGTAGGACTATACATCGAACGCTACTATCAGTTTCGAATTGTTCCATTGCTTCATAAATTTCTCTTAACGTTTGCGTTGTAAGTGCATTTAATTTATTAGGTCTATTGATTGAAATTATTGCATAATTTCCTTCTTCATTTTTCTCTACTTCTACATGTTCAAATTTCTTTTCTGACATTTAATCTAACCTCTTTTATTTTGTTTATAACGATTATTGATAATTAATTTAAAGATAACTAATATTATTTTTTGTAAAATTAAAAATTTTCAAATTAACATTCAATTTCTTATTAAGGAAATTCATATAATTTCAAAAAAATAGAGAAAATAAAAAAAAAAAGATTATTCTAAATAAAATTCTATTTCATATCTACCCACTTGCCACTCTTTAAGAGTTCACAGGGTTTAAAGTATTCTTTACCTGTAAGCTCAACAAGTTCATTTAATACTTCGACTTGTTTCTCCCACGTATTTACGTTTGGAGTCATTGGACCAGGCATATTCATCCCTGCCATTATTGATTTATCAATAACTTCCCAACTAGTTGTTACACCTTCCTCCAATAGTCTACACGCCTCATTCAACATAATAGCAATTGGATATTTCATCTTATAGATTCTTGCTTTTCCGGCTTTTTTATCTGGTTGAGGTCGACCTTTAGACCAATCTCGGAATCCTTGACCTGTTTTCATCCCTAGCTTTCCTTCATTATATAATTTAGTACTTACTTTACCTGGAGCACAATTAGGGGAAAGAGTCTCGGAATAATACCTTTGACCATGGTATAAAACATCGATACCAATATAATCAGCTAACACAGTTATTGACATAGGACCAGTTCGAGCATCATTATCAAGTTGGTCCCATGAAAATCCTTCATCAGCAATCCTGTCAAAAACATAATTCTGATAAATTTGCGGAGGAGCAGTAACTCGATTACAGATAAATCCAGGTCTATCTTTTAATACTTTTGCGATATACCTCTCTCCTCTAAGACAAGGTATTGATTTTGCGAATTCCATTCCAATGTTTACACTTTCATCAGAAGAATGCTCACTATATATAACCTCGATTAGCTTCATTAAAGGAACGGGATTAAAAAAATGCATACCTATACATTTATCTGGTCTTCCTGATTCTTTTCCAATATCTGTAATACTCATCGTGGATGTATTTGATGCAAGGATACAGTGAGATGGAGCATTATCTCCACAAGTTTTAAAAACCTGTTGTTTTATATCCATTTTTTCGATAACAGCTTCAATCATAAGATCAGCATCCTTTACTGCTGATGCTAAATCTGTTGATTTTTTACAATTTGCCATCAAATCTGCAGCTGTTTTACCTTCTGGTAAAGTTCCTTTCGCTTCGAGTTTTTTCATTCCTTCATCTATTTTACTCCATCCTTTATCAACGAAATCTTCCTTAATATCGACAAGTGTAACATTATATCTCGCCATCAATGCCATCTGGCCAATTCCATGACCCATTTGCCCAGCGCCAACTACTACTAAATTTTTAATATCTGTCATTTGTTTTTTTCTACCTCTTAATATTAAATTAGAAATAGTATTTTTGATATCTTAAATTCAACATAGATTATAATTTTTTTTTATCTATGATTTTCAAAATGAAAAATGCAATGATGAAATTTAGAATTCAATTTGAATTATTTTTACATCTATGATAAATGAAGTTAAAAAGCAATAGTAATACCGATACCCAATTATTTCAGGTATAATTTAAACATATTAGCCTGAATTGGTATAAAAGTTAAGTTCTTCGACACACACGTCTTTTCCAGCATCATTTTCAAGAAAATTTATCTCAATCTTCTTTATATTATCCCCTAATAACTTTTGGAAGGCTGTTTCAAAATATCCTTTATTAATCCTACAAAATGCTTTTCCAAAATCTAAAGTTTCGCGATGACTTATTGGTTTACGTAAAAAGCAGTGATTTTCAATAACGACTCTATATCTATCTTCATATTGTTCAACGTCTCGAACTTGAATTGAATAGAATTCTTTTAATTCATCCATTAGAATTACTAAAGCTTCCATTATTTCAAATTTTTCCTTACCATATTCCTTTTTTATCCTATCTGCAATGATCGTCCCAGGATGTACACCTGTTTGATATAGAATCGACATTAAGCTATTACGACCGAAAACATCAAAGACTTGGTGGACTAATGATTCAGATATAATTTCAAATCCTTTTACTGAATTGATATTTTCAGTTGGATTAAAAATTCTCTCATTTAGTTCTTTTTTATATTGCTCCAATATGTGATAACCCTAATTTCTAAAATTGAGTATGAAAACCAATTATAATCTAGTAATTATTAGCATTTGATCTACTTAAAAACTTAATTCAAAAAAAAGAAGTTAGTTATTAAAGAACAAACATTATAGAATTGCTGTTTTTCGTTGGAATAAGAGTATGCCTAGAAAGATTAAAACTATTCCCCATATGGCAATTATTATTAAATTTAATCCAACTGGATCAAATGCGACACTACCATTAATCATTACAGCAGTCATTGCTTCCGCTGCTAACGAGGTGGGTATAAAATCTACAATTGGAGCTGTAGCTAATCCTCCTAAAAATTGGAGCGGTAAAATAATAAACCATGCTAGACCTCCTGCTGAACTTGCTGTTCTTACAACAGATGCTAGTATTAAACCAAATCCAAGAGAAGTAAATGCAACTAAAAAGGGAATAAAAAATAATAAGATTACATTAGCATTAGGACTGATTGATACTCCAAATAGTAAAATCAGAAGGAGCATAACTACGATTTGTATCGCTGCGACTATTAATTGCGAAAATAAACCGGATAATAATAATGTTGAACGTGAAACAGGAGTAGTTATTAAGCGTTGCAATGTCCCTGACTCTTTTTCCTCAGCAAAGTGTCCTGCTAATTGTGAAATTAATACGATTGGACCTAATATTACAACACCTGGAGCAAATATGTCAAAAACTTCTAACCCATATCCAAACCTAAATAAGAGGATAAAAACTAAAGGATAACCAAAAATCCAAACTAACTGACTCACTTCTCGGATCATTGATTTGAAGTTTTTTATAGTTAAATACCATAACTGTAGAGTGAATTTTGGTTCTCTGTTTTGTTCCATTAATCTCTCAACCTCCTACCTGTTAAATCAATAAATACATCCTCTAATGTGTTTTTGCGAACAGAAATATCTTCCATTTTTACTTTTACAACATCCATGATTTCAGATACCCTCCTTAATCCATCAAGGGCGTTAAGAACAATTCGATGTTTTCCAACTGGTTTTCCCCATCTTACAAAATCCAATGTTTTTGCTCTATCAATAATCTCGTTTCTTTGCTCTATCTCTTTAACTTTAAATTCTAATACGTCTCCTTCTCCTAATTTTCCTTTCAATTCGTCTGGAGCACCTTGGGAAATGATTTTTCCATGATCAATAATAACAAGTTCATCAGAAAGATCATCTGCTTCTTCCATAGAATGTGTTGTTAATATAATCGTGCTTTCCTTTTCTTGAAAATCTCGGATAAAATCCCATACTACCCGTCGTGATTGTGGATCAAGACCTGCTGTAGGCTCATCAAAAAATAATAGCTCAGGTTCATGGATAACTGCCATTAATACATTTATCCGACGTTTCATTCCCCCTGAATAACTTTTAACTAAGGAACTAGCACGATCCAGCAAATTCATTTTTCCTAGCAGGTCATCAGTTCTTTCTTTATAATCTTTTTTTGCCATTCCATGCATTTGTGCAATTAAATGAATATTTTCCTTCGCTGATAAACGAGGATATAAAACTAGTTCTTGAGGACAGACACCAATCCGTTTCTTTATCTTTTGAGCATCTTTTTTTATATCAAATCCTAATACAGTGGCACCACCACTTGTGGGGTATAAAACTGTTGATAGCATTCTGATTGTTGTAGTTTTTCCCGCCCCATTAGGACCAAGAACCCCAAATAATGAGCCTTTTGGGATCTGTAAGTCAATTCCATCAACAGCATGAATATCCCCAAAATATTTTTTTAGATTATTAGTTTCTATAGCTAAATCCAAAATATTCACTTTTTTTAATAAAATTAGATTAAACTAATTTTCGATTTAATAGAATATAAATCTTTTCATAGGATATAATTTGAAAAATTAGGAGAAAAACCAATGATAATAAATTAACTAGATAAACTTTGAAGAACCTTTTCAAATTCTATAAAATCGGCTTCATTCTCGAGACAAACAGATACATTTCTTAAATTTTGGTTTTTTTCTACAAGATATTTTTTAAACGTGGGGAGCATTGCTTCAGCACATAATTTAGAAGTAATTCCTCTCATTTCTATTGATATAGGTGGAAAAGCTACTGAATTTATGCCTATTTCATCAGCTAAGATTAATGAGTTCCAAGTAGCAAGCATTAGTTTTTTCCCTTCATTTCCTTGCCCTGGTCTTGGCCCATTTGTGTGTATTATATATTTGATAAAATTACCCCCTGAAGTAACTATAGATTTTCCTACAGAAACTTGAATTATTTTATTAATTATTTTATTACATTCAACTTGCACTTGGGTTCCAGCTTTTTTCAAAACTTTACACCTTAAATCACCACTAGGTAGAAGTCTACTATTAGTAGGTATAACAATAGCGTCATATTGTTCAATATTAGTTAAATCTCCTAAAAATATTTCAATTATTGAATTGTTTATCATTACTTGATCCATTAAAATTATAACCAAGCGAGGAATATTTATACTTTAGTCTTATTTAAAAGAGGTTCAGTGGTTAAAATAGTTTTTTTTTCAATCTTTTAGATTTACAAATTATTATTTTCTATAATTCTTTTTACTGCTTTTTCAACGTTTTTTTCAATAATTCCAAGAACTTTTCTATACGTGTCTTTTGAAGTATAATATGGATCGATTATATCCAACTCTTGAGTTTCTCCATTAAACTCTTTTAAAGTGAAAACTATATTCTCAATATCTCTGAGGTTATAGAAATTATGTTTTATATCTCTTGAATGTTTGCTTTCCATTGTAAGTATTAAGTCTTGTTTTTCCAATAAATTAGGATTAATAACTTTTGGAATAAAATCAGAATGTTTTATTCCTTTGGAATCCAAATACTTGCGAGATTCTGGTTGCATATAACTGAATGCATTGAAAAAACCACAAGAATCAAAACTCAAATCAGCATGAAGTTTTTCTGCATGGTACCGAGCTAAGTATTCTGCTGCTGGAGATCTTGCAGTATTCCCTAGACATACGAAAAGAACTCGCTTTGTTTTCTTCATGAGATATCAAATATAAGTAGAGATATATATAAAATAAAATTTATGAGATGGCTTTGACAAAAATATTAAATAAAAAGCAAGCATAACGAATAATACTGAAATCAATACCTTTTTGTCTAAATGAAAAGAGATACTTTAAAAAACTGGTTTAATAAGGTATTCACGAGAGATATCAATTTACCACGAACCACTTTAATTTATTTATTTATTACGTTATTTGCAATCATGTTCGTTTCTGGAGCTTTCCTCTTCAAATATACAGTTTTGTCTGGTTTAATTGTTGGTGAAGCTGTTGGTCCAGAAATCTATGTCTTTTTATCAATTCTTGCTGTAAGTTTTATCATTTCTGGCATAATTGTTGATAAGGTAAAGAATAGAACAAAATATTTTAACATTATTCTTCTAATTTGTGTTATTGGACTTTTCATAACTATAGTTCCGGATTTAACCATTTATTATCTAGGATTATTACTTGTACTCTTAACAATTCCTCAATTAATTATAACATGGTTTACAATCTTAGTTCATGAAACTAATATTTTAAATCGGGGCAGAATAACGACTTATTTAATGATTTGCGGATTCTCTTTAGGATTTTCATCTGTTATTTTTATTATTTTTGATGAATTCTATATTTTTTTCGGCTTGGTGGAATTAGCTCTCTTTTTTGTTATTTTCTGGTATTCCCGAAAGTATAAATA
The DNA here is from genome assembly GCA_016839635.1 of Promethearchaeota archaeon. The sequence goes on from JAEOTV010000026.1 coordinate 7,578, forward strand.
TATAGAAACTAAAGAACGATTGAGATCTGATAAAAAATATATGAAAATTATTTTTGAAAAACATTTTTTTAGATATTCTTCCAGTTTTATCGTTTTAAGTTTTATATTAGGCAATCTATTAGCAGGATATGGATTTAAAGTCAATTTTTTTGTATTTGCCTTAGCATCATTTTTATATCTTATCGCTGCGGGATGTTTCTTAGATAATATAGGACGAAAAACGTCAATAGTGTTAGGAATTGTAGTCCTTTCCTTTTTTCTTATTTCATCCGGAGCATTTAAAGACCCCCTAGAAAACCCCTTTATTTTTGGTATGCCAAGAGAAATCGTACTCTCGATTCATTATGGATTTTCTATATTACCTCTTCTACTTGCTATCTTTACAATTTCAGGAGATTTTTCAACTGAAAGAGGAAACTTGAAATTTAGGGGACGAATAAATGGACTTTTTATCTCACTAATGTTATTTGGAGCGATATTTGGATATATTTTCAATATTTTTATAACTGATTTGTATTCAAAATTTCCTGATCTTAATAATTTTATACCTAATCTCCCAGATTATCTGAATGCATTCATTTTAGTTATGCTTTTTGCTTGGATGATGGCAATGAAGGAGTTTTTAGTTTCAAAAGAAAAAAAATGGGCAAACTCTTTAAAAAATATATTTGTTTTCAATAAAAGTGGAGTTTGTCTTTTTAATTACAGTTTTGAAAGCAAAGAACTATTACAAGAAAATGTAGATGAGACCGAATTCGATGAAGATCTCATATCAGGGGCGCTCTCGGGGATCATTACAATTATTTCCGAAATAACCCATAGTAAAAGACAGCTTAGGCAAATTCAAAAGGAAGAAGCTGAGTTACTATTTACTTATGGTAAGTATCATATTGTAGCATTGATTGCATCAATGGATTTACCCGTTTTATTCAAAAAAATAGATGAATTTTCAAGGGAATTTGAACATAAATTTACTAAAGAGCTTAAGAATTTTCAAGGTAATGTTCAACACTTCGAAACAACAAGATTTCTTATAATAAAGTATTTTAGTCAAAAATTTAATGAATTTAATAAGTAGTCCATAAACTACTCTTTTTTCAAATTTATTTTAAGAATATAATTCTAATCTAAAAATTCTATTTCACTTTATTAATTTCAATAATCTTCTTAATGACTTTTAATACTCCTTTCTCAATTCTCTCAAGGATCTTATTATATTCCTCCTGAGGTAAATAAAATGGATCTTCAATCTCTAAATTATCTTTTTCTCCAGCGTATGCTAATAATAAGAAAGCTTTTTCATCAATCCCTTTAATATTTTTAAATTTCCTTTTCAGTTTATTAATATGATGTTTTTGTTCAAATCCTAAAATCAAATCTTGACTCTCTAATAATTGAGAGTTAATTTTTTTTGTCGTAAAATCACTAATATCAATGCCTTTTGACATCAAATAGTTTACTGTTCCAGGTTGGGCGGTTTCATAATAGTGATAGATACCAGCTGAATCAAATTCCACTTCTTGCAGTTCTCTTTTGAATTTAGATCTTTTAAGCCATTTAGCATATGCTTCAGCAAAAGGACTTCGACACGTATTTCCCGCGCAGTAAAAAAGTACACGTTTTATCATTAGCACATCTAAAATTTCTAATATCTTAATTGTAAATAAAAATTTCATTTCAAAAAAGACTTTTGATTAAATTCAAAAAGGAATAAAGATTTAAAACAAAACATAGTAGATAAAGATTCTAAAATAGAGAGAGATTTAGCTTGGCAGATGAATTAGACTTTAAGGAATATACGAAGGATTTAGATTCATTATTTTCACCAAAAAGCAATTATACTTTCCTTGTTGGGGCAGGCATCTCCATGGATGCTCCTACAGACATGCCCTCTGCCGTACAAATCGTGAGGAGTTTATTGGAATTATGTGCACCTGAAGAAGAAGTAGAAAATCTTTTGTCATTAGAAATGCTAAGATATGAATTAGTTGTTGAAAAAATCCAAGATAGATTTGATGATGAATTAAAGTTTTTAAATTATCTGGAACATATTGATGAGCCAAATATAATACATTTATTTTTAGCTAATGTAATTACAAGAGGCAATTATGTTGTTACTACAAATTTTGATTACTTGATAGAGCATGCATTATTAAAAGTTCTAGATAAGAAATGGCATCAAGACATTATTCCAGTTATTACTAAGGAAGATTTCATTATTTATCAAGATCCCAAAAGTATAATAGCATCAAACCAGTATCCCGTCTACAAAATTCATGGGTCGAAGCGTAATCTAATTACAGGTAAGAATACCAAAGATTCTCTTATAACTACTATAAGCGCTTTGGGAAAAGATCGTGGAGAAGGGGAAACTTTCGCTATCGAGCCTTATAAAAAATCAGCAGTTTTCAATGTAATGAATAAAAGAACTCTAGTCGTTATGGGCTATTCTGGGAGTGATGATTTTGATATCGGTCCTGCATTAAAAGAAATGCCTTTTCTTAATCGAATTATTTGGATTGAACATTCTCAAGATTCCATGACAGAAGTAATTGACATAAATAGAAAAGAAATTTTAGGATCTCAGGAGGAAAACTCCCAAGTTGAACAATTCGTGTTAGACATTTGTAAAGTTTGTGATATTGAGGGTGTCTTAATTAGAACAAATACTGGCGATTTCATAAAGAATGTTTTATGGAACATATTTTTACCTTATCTTCCTATTAATGAAATAGATTTATTTAAAGCAAAAATAGAAATTCCACCTTTTTCTGAGTGGATCACTCAAATTTATGGAGATATACCAATTGTAGAGAAGTATATATTTGCATGCATATTATTCGATTACTTAAAGGATATTGAAAGTACAAAAAGGTGTTCGGATAAAGGCTTATCGATTGCAGAACAAACTAAAGATATAGCATCTAAATCTTTCTTTCTAAATTTTATAGGGACGATTTATCAAATTACAGGAAAGTTTGAACTTGCTTTACAAACTTATGAGAAAGCATATCAAATTGATGAAGAATTAGAGGATTTGGATGGACTTGGTACAGATCTAAATAATATTGGTTCAGTATATCTAACAATCGGTAAATATGACGAAGCACTTGATAATTACAATAAAGCATTAGAAATTGTAAAGAGTTTGGGAGACTTGTCCAGTAAAATTACCTGTAAGAATAACATTGGTAGAGTACATGAGATACGCAATGAATTTGATTTAGCCTTAAATAATTATATAGAAGCTATAAAAATTACTGAGCAAGTTGGTGATCTAAACCGTAAAGCTACATTATTAAATAATGTAGGTATGATTCATAAAGCGCGTAATGAACTTATTAAATCTCTTAAATATTATAAGGAAGCATTACGTATTTCAGATCTTTTAGGGGATCAATATGGAAAAATTATACTATTAAATAATATTGGAAGAGTTTATGATGATAATAAAGACTATGAGAAAGCTCTAGAAAAATACAAAGAATCATTGCAAATCGCCGAACAATTAGGAGATCTTTCAAAAAAAGCAGGATGTATCAATAATATAGGCTCACTTTTCTTAGCTCAAGGAGAACCTGATAAGGCTTTAGAAAAATACCAAGAAGCTTTGGAGTTAGAAGAAAGGTTAGGAGATCCTTTAATGAAGATTATTTATCTTAACAATATTGGAATGATTTATAACAATCTAGCAAATTATTCCCTTGCAAGAGAAAATTACTCAGATGCACTAGAAATAGCGGAAGAAATTGGTGATTTATCAAAAAAAGCACTTCTGTTGACTAAAATTGGAGCTATTGATATGACTCAAGAAAAGTTATCGGTTGCTCTCGAAAATTATAAAGAAGCAGTTTTAATTTTTGATAGGCTAGGAGAATTATCCAACAAAGCAGCTAGTCTTAGTAATATTGGAAGGATATATGAAGCAAATAATAATTTTCATGAAGCATTAAGAAGATATGAAGAAACACTACAAATTGATCAGCAATTAAATGATCCAATGGGCATTGGAATAGATTTCTATAACATGGGTAGGGTTTATAATAAACATGGAGAATATCGCAGGGCATTACAAAGTTATGAAGATAGTCTAAAAGTATTCCATCAACTGGATCAAAAACAATATATTGATGCTGTAGAGAATAATATTAATGAAATAAAAAGGAAATTAGGAAAATGAATCATTGAAAGAATTTTCCCTTATTTTAATTGTAATAAAATTTTAATTTAATTAATTGTATTTTAAAATAAATTCTAAGAATATTAAGGAAAAAGTAGATTAACTCTATTGAAGATTAAAACAGATTTCTTAATTGTTGGAAGTGGAATATCTGGACTTTCTTTAGCATTGAATCTTTCTAAACAAGTACCAGAAGAAAACATCTTATTAATAACAAAAGAGAGTTTACATGAAAGTAGTACTTTCCATGCTCAAGGAGGTATTGCTTGTGTTTGGGATAAAAATGATAATTTTGAAAAGCATATTCATGATACATTGATAGCGGGAGATGGGTTGTGTGATGAGAATGTTGTAAAAGCAATTATTACTCAAGCTCCAGACAGAATACAGGATTTAATAGATTTTGGGGTGGAATTTACACGCAATGGTAATGGAGAATATGATCTAGGGCAGGAAGGAGGGCATTCTCAAAGAAGAGTACTTCATGTGAATGACCAAACGGGGCAAAGTGTCGAACAAACACTTATCGATAATGCAAAAAAATTAAATAATATCGATATAAAAGAATACTGGTGTGCTGTTAACCTATATGCAGAGAATTTCAAATGTTATGGAGTATATGCTTTAGACCAAGAAAGTGGTGAAATCCATAATATTGCGGCAAAAGCTACAATATTAGCAACTGGAGGAGCAGGCAAGATATATCTCTATACTACTAATCCTGATATCGCGTCAGGGGATGGAATAGCCATGGCTTATCGTGCAGGATGCTCAATTTCAAATATGGAATTCTTTCAGTTTCACCCTACCTGTCTCTACCATCCGTACGCCAAGTCATTTTTAATCACTGAAGCAATGCGAGGAGAAGGAGCAACTTTAAAGGACCTTAATGGAAATCAGTTCATGGAAAAATATCATAAGGACAAAGAATTAGCACCAAGGGACGTAGTTTCAAGGGCTATTGATGCGGAATTGAAAAAATCTGGTGACGATTATGTTCTTTTAGATATTGCATCATGTAAAAGTCATGATTTTATTACTAGTCATTTCCCTGGAATCTATGAACAATGTCTAAAATTTAATATTGATATCTCAAAAGAACCTATCCCTATTGTTCCTGCAGCTCATTATTGCTGTGGTGGTGTTATGACAGGGATTGATGGAACCACAGAGGTTAAAAATCTTTATGTTATTGGTGAATCTTCATGTACAGGTTTACATGGAAGTAACCGATTGGCTTCGAATTCATTATTGGAGGGATTAGTTAACGCTTATGAATGTAGTATTACACTCAAAAAAAGATTTTCGGAATTCAAAATAAAAGAATTCCCCGAATGGGAGCCGGGAAACGCTGTTCCATCCACAGAAGCAGTTATTATTACACAAAACTGGGATGAAATTAGAAGATTCATGTGGAACTATGTTGGTATTGTTCGTACTGATTTGCGTTTGCAAAGAGCAAAGAAGAGAATTAATTTATTATTGGATGAAATTAACCAGTATTACTGGGATTTTAAAATAGAAAAAAATTTAGTAGAATTAAGAAATCTAGCAACTGTTGCGAAGATAATTATAGTAAGTGCCATTTCACGAAAAGAAAGTCGAGGAATTCATTATAATTTAGATTATCCAAATAAATCTGAAATGAGTAGACCAAGTATATTAAAAAAGCCATGGTAATACGAATTCAATTTCAAATAGACTAATAACACAGAAGAATATGACCATTTATAGCCCATTTAAACAAAAAATTGACTCTCAGAAAAAAGATCAACAATTTCGTGTACTTATTTCATTTAAAAATCTCTCGAATCGAGAAGCATTCATAAAAAAGAATAAAGACTTAAAACTTAAGGGCAAGTTTGATTTTATACCTTCTATTTGTGTAAGTTTAGAGAAAGAAAAAATACTTCATTATGAAAAAGAGAAGATAATAGAACAAATCGAAGAAGATCAAAGACTATTTCTCTCAATGCTAGATGTTCTAGAGATTTTAGATTTAGATGAATATAAAAACTCCCATATCGTCTATGAGGGACAAAACATTAATATAGGAATAATTGATGATGGTTTTAATAAAAAAATTCCCTCTATATCAAATGTGAAGGATTCCTTAGATAGATATATAAAAAGTAATAAATATATAGTTTCAGAAAAGGAGATCACACATGGAACTATAATGGCAAGTATAATTGGTAATCAATTTAAAAATAGTGAAGATAGTTTCATTGGAATTGCTCCAAAAGCTAATCTGATTGATTTAAGCCTAGATCTATCAAGCGGAGGTTATTTTTTCTCTGATATTTTAAAAATATTTGATAAAATTAATGTAGATCAAATTGAAATTGATATTCTATTAATTTCTCTGACAACACAAGAACCATCTGATGGTAAGGACATTTTATCTAGAGCATGTAATCTATATTGCGACAAAAGTATAATTATAGTAAGCCCTGCAGGTAATTATGGCCCAGAATCTTATACTATTGGGAGTCCTGGAGCCGCAGAAAAGGTATTGACAATTGGTACCCTTACAAAAGAATTTACTATACCTAACTTTAGTGGAAGGGGTCCTACACTGGATGATAGAATAAAACCGGATATATGTTTACCTGGTTCAAATATAATTGTACCATTATCTAATAATTTACAAGTTAAAGTCACTGGTACTAGTGTTTCCGCTTCTATCGGAGTAGGGATTATTGCTTTAATTAAAGAATCAAATCCTCAAATTTCACATGAAACTATTATGAACTTAATAAAGAAATCAATAACCGATCTGAAACTTGACCCAAATTCTCAGGGATTAGGTACAATAAGGGTTAGTGAACTCTTTAATGAATTAGATTTATTTCATGAAGAACTCATTCCCTATAATTATTTACTTATGAGATCGTTTAAATTAGCTATTGAATTTTTTGTATTATTTCTTGTGGTGTTTTACTTATTCTACTTTTTTAAATTTATTCTGTTATAATTTGAGAAAAGAGTGAAAAAAGATTTATCCAATATTTCATATTGCTGTTCCTTTAATTGTAACTGAAATTCCAAAAATAAAACAATTTAAAGTCAATAGATTATCATTGATAATTGGTGCGCTACTTCCAGATATAATTGATAAGCCATTAGTTCTTTTGGGTATAGCAGATGGAAGATCTTTTTCTCATAACTTACTTTTTGTAATAATAAGTTTTTTAATCATCCATTTTTGCACTAAAGGAAATAGAAGTATATCGCTCCCCTTTTTTAGTGGTTTAATTGCTCATTTAATTTTAGATCTACCCTTTGTTCCCCTATTTTTTCCATTTATATCTTATGATTTTTATTATATAGAAGAACCCTTAATATATTGGTTAAGGAAATTAAGGACAGATCCATTAGTAATAATTACTGAGATTGCTGGTATAGTATCTATTATCTTCATTATAAAATATAATAAATTGTATCATTTCAGCGATATCACTAATTATTTAAAAGGAATTAATCAAATATCAATTCAGAGTTCTAAAGATATAAATGCTTCAAAATAAAACTTGAGGATTGTTATTTTTATTACTTTAAATTAATAGTTTAATAACATACATGTGAAATATTTAATACATAACTCATCAATTTTTAAATAGTAGAATGAGTGAAAATAAACTCCTCCATGTAATTGTTGATAATAGAGAGCAGAAGTTAATGACTCTACTGGATAAAAAAAAAGAGACTATAACTTATGAATCAAAACAATTAGATATTGCAGACATAGTTATTTCAAGCGAGGTTGCTATAGAAAGGAAAGAAGGTTTTGATTTTATTTCGTCCATAATGGACAATAGATTATTCGAACAATTACTCCGTTTAAAAGACACATATCAGTATCCGATATTAATCTTAGAAGGCTTGAATGATAAGGTATTTGAAAATACAGGGATGAAAATTTCATCGATTTATGGCGCACTATCATTTATATCTTATAAATTAGGGATATCTGTGATTCCTACTCGCAATTTAGAGGATACAGCTATAGTTATTGAGAGAATCGCGTATAGAGAACAAGTGAAGGATAGTATGCCCATATTTTCAAGGAGGGCTCCAAAGGCGATGTCCAAAAAAGAAAGAAGGTCTTTTATAATAGAAGGTTTAGCTGATATTGGTGCTAAAAAAGCGAGTACATTAATAGATAAGTTTAAAACACCATATGAAGTATTTAGAGCAATTAAATATACTGAAATATTATATACTAAGACAGGAAACCCTAAAGGAATTCAAGGTCCACTTGATGACCTTACCGGATTTGGTTGGAAATTTGTAGAGAAGAATCAAAAACTCCTGTTTGGTAAAAAGAAAAAAAGCCCTCAGAAAAAAATTAATGATTTATATTAATGACAAATAAAGAAAAAGTAATTTTAAGATTATGCAAAATTCCTTTTTATACTAAAATTAACTCTATTAAACTATTTCTTAAATCTTTGTTTTTTTAAAAACTGAACTGCTCGATAAAGATGTATTTCAAAGAGCATCTCATCTTGAGGGAATTCTTCTTTCAATTCTTTTATTAAATTTTCTTTTTCCTCAGTTGTTAAGTCTAAATCCTTAAAGAGAAGTTCGATATCATATAAAACAATAATTCACCTCTATAATTCTGGTGGAGCAAGTATCTCTATATTTTTATACCTCTCCTTTAAATTAATTAAATTAACACCTATTCGAGTTTTTCTTTTTACTAGATGCTTGAAATTCCAACTTATAAGAATATCGAGAGAATGGACTGTAGTTAAAGCAAGAAGTATCGCATCATTTTCGTATTTCTCTGGAATAAGACCATCTTTAATATAAGTTTTAGTTAATGCTTCTACTTCGTTGGTGATTTCAATTCTTTTTCCTTTCTTTATAAATAATTTTAATTTATTTTTTATAACTTCATCTACAATTGCATCAATTTCTTCAATATTTATCTGCGAGTAAAAAAGTTCATAATCATCTATATTTTTCCAAAAATCTTGTGTTTGCTTTTGTCGAGTTAGATCTCTATCATCTAACATCGCACTATAGACAGATGTATCCAAAAATACTTTTAACTTTTTCATTTAGAATTACTTAATTATATTTTCTCTTATAACACTGCTATTTATAGAATACAATAATAGCTATTAAAAAATTTTGTTTTTAAGCAAATTAAATCTTTAGATCAAATTAAATTAGAGTATTATTATTGTGTTAAAAAAAAAAATGATTGAATATTTTTGTCAAAAAAAAATACAATCTATAAAGCTTATTATGGTTTAAATTTTTGAATTCTTATATATGATAATTTATCTTTCTTTAATTGCAATCTTTTTCTCGAGTATGGTTTATGGTATCATAGGATTTGGAGATGCTTTGGTTCTAATACCAATTATAACTCCAATAATCGGGATTAAAAATGCTGTAATTCTAGTAAATATTTGGGGAACATTTCCAGCTCTATTAAATTTTATAAAATATCGAAAAACCTTTGATAAAGGATATTTCTTCCGATTCCTCTCACTGGGTATCCCTGCTACTATACTTGGGACTTATTTAATTGTCAATATCAGAGTGGAATGGATAGAATTATTTCTTGGTATTTTCATTCTTATATATGCTTCACTGAAGCTTGTCAAATATTTTAAAAATCTCGAAAATATCGAAGTGAAAAACGAGATTAATACAACCTCTCCCCTTGTTTTTATTGGTGGCTTTTCTTACGGCTTACTTTCAGGGTTGATTAGTGCAGCAGGACCGATTAATGTCGCTATCTTAGAAAAAACTGGGCATTATCGAGAAAGTTTTATTGAGAACTTCGCGGCAATTGGAACGATGTTGTCATTTTCGAGAATTCCTTTTTATTTTATTGAAGATATATTTCCATACGAGTTGATTTTAGTTTTTTTTTTGGCTTTTCCGATAATTTTTATTGGAACTAAACTTGGTCAACAAATTACACCTAAAATCTCTGTAAAAAAATTTCAGATCGTCATATTTCTATTTCTTTTAGTGATAAGCTTAAAGTCTATTATCTCTTCAATTATAAGCTTAATTAATATATAATAGACTGAAATTCCACAATTGTTAAATGTATCAATATCATCTTATTATCTACAAAACAATTTTTAATAAGGATATATAATGAAATCTAATCGAAAAAAATTAGGAATTTTAATTATATTTGGGCTTGTTTTTCCATTATTGATCAATAGCAACTTAAATTTATACAGTAATCAGAATACGACTTCAAATAATCCTGACATCTCAGAGAGTTATATTGAAAACTATGTTCAGATTGATGCAATTGCTTCTGGGGTTGGTGCACGTAATTGGACATGGGCAGTTAGTCAACCGTGGTGCAGCGGCTCTGGTACTTTTAATGATCCTTATGTAATTGAAAATCTCATAATTAATGCGAGTACTTCACCTATAGGAAGTGGTATCTTAATAGCTAACTCTTTAGATGAAAATTTCATTGTTAGAAATTGTACAATAACAAATGTAAATGGAGCTAGTGGACACCTTAATTATGCAGGAGGAATAAAACTTATTAATTGTTCAAAGGGCGTCATTTTTAA
>JAEOTV010000221.1 GCA_016839635.1 Promethearchaeota archaeon
CAAAAATAATCCCTCTTAAAATACTATTTAGCGTTTTGGAACCATTAGGCTTTTTAATCAACTGTAAATCCCCAGCAAAGCCAATTATTACGCCCATAACAACTCTATTATACCATAACCCGATTAGGAGTATTTCATTACCTATCCACCCTCCTATTCTTCCACTTGCTCCTAAAATACAGAATATTCCTAAAATTGCGCCTAATAATGTAGCAAAACCGACTCTTTTTATGTTAATCATATGATTACCATTCTTGCACACTATTTAAAATCTCGTTTTATAAAATAGTGAACTTCTAATAATAAAGGAGAGGATTAGGATTCCATATAATTTGATAGTTCCTTTATTAGCCTACAGATTTGTTCTGGGTTTCTGGTTGAAAAAAGGAATGGTCTGCCATGCTGAAGTGTTAATTTTACCGCTTTTCCAAAATCAGTGTTATAAGCCCATGAACCGTCTAGTCCATATCGAATTCCAACACCACCATAGTTTCTAAAGTGGGCTTTACTGACATCACACGTGGCAATATTATTTAAGGGTATTCTTTTATGGTTAAGAACCCCATAGCCTACTTCAAGATGGTTGGCAGTTATGGAAATATGCAAACCTCGATAATTCCAAAACAAGAGGAGTATAAACACACTTACGCCTCCGAGAATAAGTCCTACAAAGGCTACTTCATTGGGTAATGTCGCAATAAATATTATCGCGAGAGTAGAAATTAATATAAACACGAATAGAATGGTAAATCTTACAAACTTTCCCGCGGGAACCCATTCTGTGTAGATTAAATCATTATCATCTTGAAGGTTATGTTTACTAATTTTATCATTCACCGTTTAGTTTTTTGTATGTTTCACCATCCTAAGCAAATTTTCTCTGGGATTTAAAATTTTCTTTCAAATCAAAATTATTCCCAGATAACATGATTATTAAGAATCTCCAAAATTTGTTGAGTTTTGATTGAAATTAGAGCTGATAATTGATAAATTATTGTACATTATTAAAAGCAATCATTAATATTGAATCTATTCTGTTCTCCTTATCGTAATGACTAAAATAACGAAATTTCCTCAAAAAGTTTAATTATTATGGTTAATTATAAATATTGCATCCAGATAATAATACAAAAAGAGGTGCATGAAACTGAAAGTTTTAGTAGTATATGATTCGAAGTATGGAAATACTGAAAAAGTAGCTAATTTAATAGCAGAAGGAATCACTTCGACTGAGGGTAATGAAGTAATAGTTAATAAAGTAAAAGAGGTCAACCTCAAAGCAGAAGCTTCATATGACTTAATTTTAATAGGATCTCCAAATCATTTTGGGCGTCATATAGGCTCGATAAAGAAATTTATCAATAAACTCCCAAAATCTCCTTTAAAAGTAGATGCTTATGCTGTATTTGATACCTACATAACAGCTGATTTTGAAAAAGCTGTTAATAAGATGGAGGAACAGATAAGTGAAGTGATGCCAGATTTAAAAAAAGCAAGTGCAGGATTGTCTATAAAAATTGAAGGTACAGGGCCTTCAAAAGGGCCTATAGTAGACGAAGAACTTCCAAAATGCAAAGAATTTGGAATCAAATTAGTACAAGGATAAGAAATAATCCAAACCACATGGGAATATATTTTTAAAATAGAACTATTTTATCCTATCTTAATAAATCCAATTAGGAAAAAACATTAAAATAACATTCAATTTTCTTCTTTTCTTGGAAAAGAGTTAAATAAGCCAATGGGATTGGAGAAATGCATATGATTTATGAACCAATTCTCTCTTTCCTTAATAAGAACTACTGTAAGCCTTAAAGGACAATTAAATATCTCTCCTTTTGATTTTTCAACAAATTTTAGTGCACTTAATCTTAGAATATCCGCTATTTTCGCATTCTCTGAAGTTTTTTCATTCTCGAGAGTGGTTTTGATCCTTTTGAGAGCGGTGTCATTTAGATATTTCTCACTATGCTCCAGTTTAAGATCAGCAAGCATAAAAACCCAAGCCATCTCTCCACTAACGTGAATATCAGAAGTATCTATATCAAACGTTACATATCCCCAATATTTCCAATCCCACAGAAAAAACTCTTTTGCTTTCTCAAAACCTCTAAAATCTCCCCCTTGTCCAGTGCCTATAATTAGGGAAGAATCTTTTGAAGAATATATTTTCATGAAAGAGTCTAAATATTCTGGATCCCTCTTGTCATATCCTTCTTGAAGTATCCGTAAAACTTCTTTTATCTTTTCTACATCAGTTTTCATTATTAATCAACATTTAAGTTTGGAAAGTAATTATATTTAAATTACAAGGGTTTCTGTTTTTTTGAAATTTCTTTTTTTTTTAATTTGTATTTATAATAATCATAAATCTTCAATAAAATTCTCTACTTACATTGGGTTGATATATGTTGTTAGTAAGATCAATAAGTAGAGATCTTGATAAATCATTATATTCCTATGGTTTATAAATGAAAGTTGGATAGACAAGCAATGATTTCTTATAAGGAAGGGATATTAAATTCAGTAATAGAATTATTATATCAGATTGAATAAGAAATCGGATAGTGATCAAATGTGAGTGGAATCCAGATAAAAAGAGGAGATATCCTCAAGATTTATACTGATGGTGCGGCACGTGGAAATCCAGGGCCTGCGGCGTATGCTTTTCTGTTTGTTCATAATGATGCCATAATACATCAAGGGTTCGGGTATATCGGAACCGCAACTAACAACACTGCGGAATATAAAGCAATTATTAGCGCGTTAAAAGCAGCTGAGAAGTTTCATAGAGGCCATCTCCAAGTCTTTTCCGACAGCAATTTAGCGGTCCAACAAATCAACAAGAAATGGAAAATCAATTATCCTCATTTGTCAGAATTGTGTAATAAAGTGTATCAACTCTGTCAAAAATACGAAAAAGTTGAATTCTTTCATGTAGGTCGTAAAAATCGGTACATTCAGAAGTGCGATGGGTTATGTAATTCCCAATTAGAGAAAGAGGGTTTTAATTAAATTACTACTAATATCATTGGATTTAATTTTATTAATTTTAGTCTCTTAAATCGAAAGTAAATTTACATTCAGGGAAGCCCGTGCATCCTATAAATTTTCCATCTTTTTCTGTATTTACTAGTAATGCTTTTCCACATTCAGGGCAAAAAATTTGCTCTTGATCTAGAAATTCTGGATTAAAAGTAAATTTACATTCAGGATAACCAGAACACCCTAAAAATCTTCCATATCTTCCTTTACGTATTTTTAAATTTTTTCCACATTTTGGACATAAAACTTTAATTTGTTCACTTAGGTCAAAAATATATCGACATTCTGGAAATTTAGTACAACCTATAAATTTGCCATACTTTCCAGTACGTTCTACTAGTTCACTGCCACATTTAGGGCATTTTTTAGGTATATCTGATTCAATTTCATTA
>JAEOTV010000314.1 GCA_016839635.1 Promethearchaeota archaeon
AAGAAGGCAGTGTCGTTTCAGTTGCTAATTTACGGTTCTCACCGTAGTAGTTTTCTACACCTTGCTTGGAGTGTGGGGTGAGGTTCCTCAGCGGGGATAACCCACCGTCAGCTCCATATCTCACTCGTCTCTTAATTTAAAGGTAAGATAAATATATAAATTTTTGTCTCGGAATAATTATTATCTTTTATCAAGTGTATAAGAAATTTTCTTTCACCTTGAGAATCCTAATAATTTAAAATAAATGGGATTAAATTCTATTGGTTATTTCTTTACAAAATGAGAAAAGTTAAACTCGGTAAAACAGGAGAGACCATACCAGTTCTGGGACAAGGAACTTGGGGTATTAAGAATGGAAGAAGCAAAAAATATTATGAAAAGTGGAAGGATTCATTAAGAAGGGGTATTGAACTGGGAATGACTCATATCGATACAGCAGAACTGTATAGTTTTGGCACTTCAGAGAGAGTAATCGGAGAATTGATAAAGGAATTTGATCGTGATGATCTTTTTATTACGAGTAAATTATTTCCTAAACATTTTGGATATAAAGAAATGAAAAAAGCATGTAATAAAAGCTTAGAAAGGCTAAATATTAAATATATTGACTTATATTTGGTTCATTTTCCTTCATTCTTATTTTCTAAAATCAAAAAGCATATGAGGGTTATGGAACAACTGTTAAATGAAGGAAAAATAAGATATATTGGTGTAAGTAATTATTCGGTTGAAAAATTTAAAATTGGGCAAGAATATCTTAAAAATTCAGAGTTAGTAACAAATCAGCTAAAAGCAAATATTATGAGCCAGAAACATATTCATAACTCATTACCTTATTATCAAAAGGAAGGAGTCATTTTAACAGCATATAGCCCTTTAAGCCATCGGGGTTATAAAAATGTTAAGGGAGAAATGCCATTAAAATTAGAAAAAATAGCTGAAACCCATAATGCAAGTATACAGCAAATTGCAATTGCTTGGCTTATCAATCATAAAAATGTTATTGCGATTCCAAAAGCATTTCAATTGAATCATGTAGAAGCTAATGCAGCAGCAGCAGATATAGAATTATTAGATGAAGAAATTAAGAATTTATATTTATAATCTCTTAGAATTCTATGATTTTGTATCTTCAAGTAATGTATAAGAAATTATATCACAATATTTTTCAAATCCTAATTTTCTATAAATTTTTTCGCCTAATGATGAAGCTTGCAGCACCCCAACATAATAATCCCTTTTAAAGGCTTCAATTAGAGCAGATCTACTAATTGCGAACCCAAATCCGCGATTTCTATATTTGGGTAATGTTGATACTGCGTGAAGTCCCGCTACCCCAGAAGAAAGATATAATAATAAAGTAGATATGGGTTCTTCTTTGAATATTCCTATATAAAAGTGCGCTTCTTTTTGAGCATTTATGAACTTGAGATGAGCAAAATCTACTTTTAAATTAAAGACTTCTGAGACAATATTGGCCCAATAGATTAGAGATTCTTCGCTTTCTACCCTCTGAATGATCAAGTTATTTTGCGTTATTTGTTTTTTTTCAAGGTCTTTGAGATCCACTGCCATTCCAGCTTGATGATATACATTAGAGAACCCATATTTTTCAAGTTTGATGCCCAAATCTTTGGGTCTTGTTAACGGTCCTACTGTCCAACCATTAGGTGCCCTGCCATTTTTAATTAGATTTCCAATATTATTTATTTCACTTTTTATATTAAGGCTTTTAAAATTTGCTCTAAATATACAATCTGGCCAATCTGCATTCTTTGCAAAAACCCAACTTACTTTTTCAATCTCACTAGAAGTGAAATTGGGATGTTCAGAGGATTTAATGTAAAAATCGTCCAAGTTCCTTTCTATATAATAACTGATCGATTCTGGGGTTATCTTCTTTAAAATTTCTTTCATTTTTTCTTTTCAATACAAAATAGATTAATTTTACAAATGAAATTCTGTTCCAATTATTCCCATTACATGAGAAGGATGGCGATGCATTATTCTATTGAATTCAAATCCTGTGCAATGCATACCACACGTTATTTCTGGATCTAATTCTTCAATATATGACACTATTTTTTCAATATTCTCACTACTATCCATTTCTTTATGAAAACCTCCAATGAGTGCATAAATTTTGTCTATTCCTGTTAATTTTTGACCATGTTTAATTATATTAATAAGACCCGTATGACTGCATCCGGTAATGACAACTAAACCTTTATCTTTAATATTTATATATACTGCAATTTCTTCTCTATAAGTATGTTTTTTGTATTCTGTTTTACTTACTCCTAAATATAATCCTTTTGGGAGCTCAGTTTCTTCAAATATTTCAATTTCACCACTTGTTATTATCCCTTCATATAATTTTTCAGGTTCTGTTGTTTCAATTATTTTTACATTATTCTCTTTTGCATGAATATAGACAATATTTCTATTAATTCGCCCTGTTCTTCTGAAAAATTGGAGTTTTCCTTCCTTTTTTAATTTTTTAAATGAAGATCCAAAATCATTGGGAGATAATTCATCTCCAGATACGGTTCCTGCGTAATAACCTTTAGTAAGGCTAAGCGGACTAATATATACCTCGCTTCCTTCTTTCATTTTATGGATTATTGGTATTAATGCTCCGAAATGATCTAAATGACCATGGCTTATAATTAATTTTTCAATTTCTTTGAATTTAATTTTGAATTGAATTAAATTATGAATCACGGTTTGCATATACCCTGCTGTGTCAAATAAGATAATATGAGTTGAATCTCCTTCTAAAATTTTAATAATCATTGCAATTCCATGTTCACTAATTGTCCCAAAAGAATCATGCCTTGGTTGAATTACTTTACCTTTATATTTCTTGTCAGTTGGTAAAGTCATACTCGTTCTGTTAGACGCCACTACTTTTACTATTATTTTTCCACTTTCTATACTTCCAATGTTCATTTTCAAGTTATCTCTATTTTTCAATTTTAATAGTTATGTTAATCTCTTTTAATTAATAAATTATTAATCCAAAATCATTTAGTAATTAATTATAAATAAACATAAGAAGAACATTTTATTTATACTGAACTATATTTATGAGATTTTTTAGATGAATACAAATAAGATTTTGACAAATCTGGAAGAAATTGTTGGGAAAGATTTTGCTACAAATAGAGCAGAAGATCTTTACATATATTCCCAGGATCCTGGAGCTTCTGAACCTCGACCAGTTAATTTTGTGGTAATGCCTAATAAAGTCGAAGAAGTTCAGAAAATTGTAGAATTAGCTAATAGAGAACAAATTCCTCTTGTTCCTATGGGTGGGGGATTAACTTTAAGTGGTTTAATAATTCCAATTAAAGGGGGAATAGTTATCGACATGAAACGGATGGATAAAATAATAGAAATAAATGAATTAAGCCGTTATGCTCTTATAGAAGCAGGAGTTACAACGGGTCAGTTATTATCGCATCTGAATAAAAAATATCCTAATTTGCAACCGCCCGTTCCTGATGCGCCTCCTTCAGCTACAGTCGCAGGAAATGTATTAATTCATGGTTCTGGATATCTTTCTCAGAGACATGGAGACCATGGTGCGATGATTAATGGTTTAGAAGTTGTTCTTCCTAATGGTGATATTTGCAAATTAGGCTCTTGTGCTACTTCGGATTATTGGTTTAGTAGAGGCCCTATTCCAGACTTTATTGGTTTGTTTATAAGTTCATTTGGTACTATGGGGATTATTACAAAACTTTCTTTAAAATTATATCCTAAACCAAAATTGCGAGATATAGTCTTTGGTTTACTAAATGACCCAAAAGACTTACCTAATCTTCTCTTAAACATAACTACACAACGTTTTACAGAAGATTTGCTTTTGGGGATGCAAGATAAACCAGAATGGATGAAAGGTTACATATTTATAATGACATATATTACTGGAGA
>JAEOTV010000222.1 GCA_016839635.1 Promethearchaeota archaeon
GTACTTCGGCTAGAGAATTTATTCATATAATACTTAAACATAGTGAGGAATTTTACCAACACTATGGTATCGCTGAGGAACGTGATATCGCTAAACTGATCTTTGACACAATATCTAAAAAAGAACCAAAAAAAGTAGTGACTTCATATAAGACAAAAGAGTATATTTATAGGACCGAATCAGAAGACTTACATATTATTGTTGATGATGATGGTTATATAATTACAGCATTTCCTAGTTATTATTAAAATTTTTAAAAGTGATAATAAAGAAATCTATTAAGTAGCATTTAGTCCCCTCAACTTTAAATTCAAAAATTTCCTTTTTAAATTTGATAGAGTGAAATAGATATGAGAGTCTATATATCAAATATTACTGCTATTGAAGATAAGAAATATGGGGGTACTACCTTTAAGATAATAGGGCAGCTTCAAAGTGGTTTGGAACTCAAAATTAATGATTTATTCTATGATCTTCGAAGTTGTATAGGACACCATGTTGAAATGCTATTGTGTGTTTTTAGAAATCCTTATGCAGAATATAAGATGGGATTGAGTGAACAACCATTTTTGTCAGAGGAGTATTATTCAATAGAATTAATTGAGGAAGTTAAAAAAGGAAAAGATTTTAATTCATTGGGTAATAAAAAGCGAATTGTATTAACTGGAGAGTATTTGGACACCTACGTTATCCCAGAAAAGTGGGTCCCACTTATGGAACCAAAATGGTTTAAGCGAATCTTAAAAAAACCATCTGCTATTAAGACAGATGATGGCGTTTTTCTTTTTTATCCTTTTCATATGAGAAAGAAAGAGACAATGGAAAGTTTCCCTAGAACGGTGACTATAGTAACTGGTCGGATAGATTTAGCAGCTTGGTATCCTCAGTCAGAATCACAATAAACTTTTTATAAGAACATTTACAAAATGATAAGGAGAAACACAAAATTAAAAATTTATATTATTTTCATATAAATATTATTATTAGAATTTTCAATCTATTTTTGCCTCCGTAGCTTAAAAATAATGATTGGCGCTTTATTTGGCAAAGCGGTATAGCATTCGACTTGTAATCGGAAGGTCGGGGGTTCAAGTCCCCCCGGGGGCTCTATGAATTTTAATATTAGATTAATTTTTTTTATTTATGACTTTTTAAATACTGATAAATCAATTCAGTTGCTTCTTCAATAGCATCCAAGGTGCTTATTTCAGGAACATTATGAGCAAACATAGCAGGTATTCCAACTAAAGCTGATGGGATACCAAGCCATTTTTGGGCTTTTCCAGCATCAGACCCATAAAATTCCAGAACACCATCTTGATATTTTATATTATTTCGTTCTGCTACATCAACTAGAGTCTTGCATATTTGATAATCGAAAACACCTGTGCCACCTGCTTCTTGCCATACAATTACAGGTCCGTCATTCAATTTTACATCTGAACTTACGGTTCCTGGAAAATCTTCAACTAATCCGATATCTAACGCTATAATTTCATCTATAGGATTATTTCTAGCGAAAAATAAAGAGCCCTCTGTTCCAATCTCCTCACGTGCAGTTCCAACGATATAGAGATCGAAAGGTTTTGTTAGATTTCCTGAATCATCCAAAAGATTCTCTGATATTTTACTAACTAGTAACACCAATCCTGTTAATGCTACTAAGTTATCCATAGAATACCCAGAAATAACATTATCATTAAATTCCTCATTTAATATTTCGAATTCTCCAGAGAATACAAATGGTGCTCCAATATGAATTTTATATTTATTTATCGCTTCTTCTTTATCTTTTGCTCCAATAAATATCTTCATTTCAAGTATATTAAGTTTTTCTTCCCCTCTTAATTTCGGAGGAGTAGCATGGGGGGATCTTCCACCGATAACACCATTCACCCATTTTCCTTCTGTATTTAGGATTGAAACTTTTTTTGAGACAACCCATCTACCTTCATACCCACCTCTTTGAGAAAACTCTAGAGTTCCATTTTTTTTTATTTTTCTAACTGTTCCTCCAATTTCATCCATATGGGCTAGTATAGCAATAGTTTTTTTACTTTCTTTGCCTTTAAATTTTATATAATAGTTATTCAATGAATCATTCTTAATTTCAATATTTTTATTAATTATAATTTTCTCTAATTCTGCCTTAAAGAGTTCCCCACGATCTTTTTCTAAACCCGATGGTGAACGAGCAGATGAAAGTTTTTTAATTATCTTAAAAATTTCCTTTCTATTCATAATTTTTCACATTATTTACTTATAACTTCAGTAATATTACAAGCTTCTTTAAATATTTGAATCTTGCCATTCAAGTTAGGAATGTACAATATTATTTATTAGGTTCAAAGAATTTCTAATTATATATTTGATTAGTACATGGTGAAGCTTAATAAAAAAGATTAACAGAGTAATTCTTTGTATCATTGATGACGTTAGAGCAGAACATTTCTTTTATTACATAAATAAAGGACTACTTCCGAATCTAAAGAAATTGATGGATAATGGGATTTATTCTGAGAATTGTATAACTGATTTTCCTCCTATTACATACCCCACCCAAGTGTCTTTAATCACGGGGACTTACACAGGAGACTTTAGGAATGAACCCGCTCATGGGATTCCCCTCTTAAATTGGATGGGACGTGATGTAGCTCCTCCTATATTAAGAGAATATGCTTCTAAAAATTTGCAAATATATAAGATAAACGAAGAGATGGGGATTAATTGTAGAACCATCCTTGAAATGGTGAAAGAGGGTAATAAGGCGAGTATAGCTCAATTTATTAACAGAGGTTCAAACTATATTTTTCCAGAACGAAAAACAAAACTTGCGATGTATTACCTTGTTTTGAGGTACTTTCCTAGCGTAAAAAGGAGGATGATGAGATCTAATTCTGTCATAGTACAAAAATTAATAAAAGTTTTTGAGACACCAAAAAGATTTTTTGATAATTCTGAACCACCAATTGCCTCTTTAATATGGTTCATGTCATCAGATCTATTAATGCATAAATATGGTTTTGACTCTTATCTTTATAAATTGAATTTACTCCACATTGATAAAGTAATTGGAGTTTTGGTTGATAATTTAGAGAAATTGGGTTATTTAGATGAAACCGCTATTGCGATTACATCAGATCATGGAAATTTTAAAGCAGATAAGATTGGAAATTTAAGACCCTTTTTTAAGCAAAATAGTTTAGTGAACTATCATCCACTTAAAAAAGTGAGAGGAAATATGGAACTAGCTTATTATGCCAGTGTAGGGTTTTTCTATTTTAAGGGTATTAATAGGATCAATCTTAAAAATAGTTGGAGTCTTCCAAGCATTAAACAACTTGAGCGATATGGCCCTAAAAAGATAAATTTATTAGAAGATTTATTTAAAATTGATGGAAGCCGTTTAATGTTTTATAGAGATGATAATAATACTGTTAATAAAGGTATTATCCATCTTAAAAGAAAAATTGAAGATACAGGTAAAATAATAACAGGAAAAATTGAGTATGAAGGCATTGGTAGAGAATACAAAACGCGATATGTCTCAGAAGATAATAATATAGACATTTTTGATTTTCGAAATGATAATATAGCAAACCAATTAATAGATAATAAATTCCATTCGACTAAAGAATGGTTAGAAGCTACATACCATTTAGATTTCCCTATGCATCCAGATTTAATACCTCGTCATTTTAAAAATCCTCGAAGTGCTGATATAATCCTGTGTAATGATGAAACTATAAAGTTTGGGATTCATCATGGAAAGCAAAGAGGTAAAAATCTATACGACCATGATCTAGGATTACGAAAATGCATGGTTGTTCCATTAATAATTGGAGGTTCTTTAGAAATTCCTCAAAAGAAAGTAAATGTTTGTAAAATCACTGATATTGTTCCAACATTAATGAAACTTTTAGGAAAAAGACCACATGAGAGTGTAATTGGTGCAAGCTTATTATAGTTAAAACCTCTACTCTATATATATCTATATAGGATATATATGATATATAGTAAAAATATTCAAGGATTTCTATCTTCTTTTTGTTTAAAAGGGATATTTAAATGTTAATAATTCAATACCAAATTTAATTTAATTATTGAAATTTAATAGAAATATATCATACTATATAGAACAGAGTTTTGAAAAAAAATGAAAAAGATTGAGGATACGGAATTAAAAAAACTTAGTATTGATGAGTTGACACAGTTATTTATGGATAATATAAATGAGCAAAATCTAAAATTAATAGAAGGGATTGAATTTCTTGTAAAAGAGGATTTTGATAAATTTAAAGTTAATATGAATTATGTGATAGATACTAATACAGAAGTCCAGATTAAAAAAAAGTTTGAATCTAAAATATTCAAATCAAAATTAATGTTCTCTAAAGCTGATCGATTGAAGTTATTTACTAAAATAAATGATATAAAAAATATTGGAGAATTTTTAGCAAATAAAATGCTTCTTTATAAAGCAGTTTTCCCTGATAAACAATTTAAAACTCATATATTAAGTGTCCTCGCCTCTTTAAAGATGATTTCTAACAATTTATCAAATGCAGTGAAATCAATTGGTTCTGATCTTAGTAAAGCTCATGATATATGTGAGGAGATCAAAGAAGAAAGAAGAATAATGCGAAATGAGGAATGGAAATTGCTAAATCGCTTATATAATTATGATATGGATTATTTATCTAGGACATTCATATATCTGAAAGAATTGATTGAAGACATAATGATGTTGGCTGATCATATTAAAAATTTCTCCGAATATATCCAGTTTCTTGCAACAAAATATCTAATTTTTGATTAAAAAACAAAAAGACAAGAAGAAATATGGCTGAAGAATTAACTATAATCTTAGTTATAGTTTTAGTAGCTATGGCTATTGGTTTAGCCTTTAGTATTGGTGCGAATGATGAAACGCTTGCTTCATTAATTGGTGCTGGTGTACTAAAATTTAAGATTGCACTAATATTAGGTGGAGTCGCAATAGGCTCTGGTATGATACTTTTTAGTGGAGGTTTTGTCCCAGAAACAGTAGGTAAAAGCATTTTAGGTGAGGGTTTATCATCACAATATACCAATTATATGCTTTTAGCGGTACTAATAAGTAGTATTATTTGGCTTGTGCTAGGTAGTTTTGCAGGTATTCCTTTGAGTAGTACTCACTCATTAATTGGGAGCATTGTAGGTGTTGTTATAGTCTATGCAATCTTTCAAGGGGGGGTTGATCTTAATACTGCATTTAATTATGAAAAGCTAAGAGATGTAGTTTTAAGTTGGTTTATTTCCCCATTATCAGGTCTTCTAATAACATATATCCTTTTTAAAATAAGTGCTAAATTTCTATTATCTCGGCTAAAGGGTTTAAATCAGATCGAAAAATCTGAAAAAACTTTTAAATGGCTATTATTAGTTGCTGTTGTATTTGCAGAAATTTGGGTTGGAGCTAATTCAGGAGAAGCTCTAGGGATTCTTTTAGGTCTCAGAGAAAATAATTCAATATCCGCTGGTCAATATCTTATATTTGCAATTTTTTGTGGAATATTTGCATTTCTAGGTATTTACATTGCTGCCCGATATGTAATCAGAAATCTGGCATCTCATATGATCGATACACGACCTAGTGAGGGGTTTATTATACAGATGAGTTCTGCTCTTATTTTAATGATTGCAACTCTATTTGCCCTTCCAATTTCCCATAGTCATGTTATTGTTTTCTGTATAATTGGTATGAGTCTTGCTCAAAAAAAAGAAGTAGATTATAAAGGATTAGGTAAGATGGGACTCTATTGGGTAGGTACCTTTCCAGTAGCTGCGATTTTAGCAGGTCTTATTTATTTTGGATTAAGTTCATTTGGATTATCATGATAAATTATTAAAAATAAATGTAATATATATATATAAAGAGGTTATAATGATTGAAAACTAAAGGTGATTTGAATGGGATCTCTAATTGAATATTTAAAAAGGGAAACTGCTTTAAATGCATTAGAAAAGACTATAGAGCATGCCCAAAAAGTACAAGAGTGTGTAAGAGTGTTAGATACAGGATTGCAGATGCTTCTAAATGAAAAAAGTCTTGAAAAATCATACGATACCTTTCATAATGTTGATGTTTTAGAGAGAGAAGCAGATAATTTAAGAAGAAAAATACAACAAGATATTTCCAGAGGAGAATTAGATCCAAGTATTAGACAAAATCTTTCTCATTTAGTCAAGAGGATGGATGATGTTGCAAACTGCTGTACTGGTGTTGCTCGCAGAATTGCTACGGTACCAATTAATTTTTGGGAACAAAGCAGTGAGGAAACTATAAGTCTGGTTAGTCAAATTATGACCACTACGGTTGAGTGTGGAGAACTATTGGATAAAATTGTTATGGATTTAGTAGAAGATAGAAAAAATGTTAAGGAGATTGCAGGACAAATAAATCAATATGAGCATAAAATTGATTTACTTAATATACAGCTGAGGAAAAGCCTTCAAGAAACTCATTATGACGTTAATTTTTTCACTATTTTTACTGTAGGTAATATTTTCGATATTCTTGAGGCAATTTCAGATTCAATTGAAGGTGTGGCTGATTATATATTAGTATTATTGACTTCAGAGAAAGGTATTTAAAAGACTCAAATATCGCTAATTGTGTTGATGAATTTTCAATTTTTTTTGCTTTTTTACATTTTCTTTTATAAGAACAATTGCTTTTTCTCTAGCTTTCAGTAAAGTTCTCTCCTTAATCCCCTTCATTTCTTTAGATGGTAAAATTATTTCCGTTATAACTTTTTTAAAGAGCAAATATTCATCTTTAGTGGAAATAAATGGATCGACCTTCTCCTCGTGAATAAATTCATCTATAGAGGTATTTTTTCCATTACAATTCCCTTCAGTCAAGTCGAATTGGTTATCTCTATATACTAAAAAACAATGTATCATTGGGACATAAGGAATTTTATACTTTTTCAAAATTTCTTCAGTGTCAGTTGAGATTTGCTCAGTGAATTTATAAACTCCAACATGTTTGAAAAGAGGGATTTTTAATTCTTCAGCTAGACCTGCAATAACGGCATGTTTAGATGTACAACTTCCTTTATTTTCCTTAAAAAGGATAAATTTATCATCATAATTTGTATTGTATCCATATTCAATATTATGTACGTAATTACATGCTTCTTTGAAAGTATTAATTCCCAATTCCAGAAATCTTTGTGATAATTTCCCCCTACTTCTAATTTCGACATCAGGTAATTTTTCATATGAATCCATAAGATATTCCATTAAAAATGCTTAAAATCTTGTTAATTGGTAAATATCATAAAATCCTTCTTTAAAATCTGATCTATATATTTAATATAGATATTTCTTTAGAAAATTAGGGTATAAATAGGTAAATAAAGATAAAAATATATAGAATATATAGATTAGAATTTAAATATATTGTTTATTCTTTTTATATAAATAGAAAAAAAGGGATTAAAAAATGCCATTTCATATAGAAACAAGAAAGGTACAGCAAACAGGGGGCTCAAGCTTTATAATCAGTCTTCCGAAAGTTTGGATTAATAAGCATCATATTGAAAAGAATGATACATTGGGAATTCTTTCGCAACCAGATGGGAATTTGTTAATTACTCCACAAATTGATACCGAAAAAATAATTAAAATAAAGGAAATAATTGTAGATGAATTTAATGATGACAGATATTTTTTCCGAATTTTAATTGGAGCATATATAATGGGTTTTTCAAAAATCGTTATTAAATCCAGCAAAAAATTTGAGCCTTTTATAAGGGATTGTATCACAAATTTTACTCAAATTGCAATCGGACCTGAAGTAGTCGAAGAATCTAATAATTTCATAGTGATTAAAGATTTACTAAACCCAACAGAAATGCCTTTTGATAAAACCATAAAAAGAATGTATATTCTCGTACATGATATGCATGAAGATGCAATTAAAGCCTTAGGAACAGGTGATAAAAAGCTAGCAGAAGATGTAATAAAGAGAGATAATGATGTTGATAGGTTACACTGGTTAATTGGTCGTCAATCACATATAGCATTGAGGGATATTATCCTCTGCCAAAAAATGGGTTTAACTTTAGAACAAGCTAATCATTTCCAACAAATCTCAAGGTTTCTTGAAAGGGTTGGAGATCATGCTGTGCGAATAGCGAAGAATGTTTTGCTAATAGATTACAAGAAAATTGAGAAAGAACTGATTGAAAATATCTTAACTGCTAGTAAAATATCATTAGATTTGTTAGATAGAAGTCTTGATGCGTGGCTTCAAAAAAGCATTTTAATAGCAAATGAAAATATAGAAGCAATACAGGAATTAATTGCAGCTACAGAAAAAATATCCCTTGATACAACAAATGGTGCAGAATTATCAATAGCAGTTGGTTATATTATAGAAAGTATTAGAAGAACTGGAGAATACTCTGGAGATATTTCTGAAATAATAATAAATAGTCTAGTTTAACCCAGATCGTTATTAGGATCTCTTTTTTTACTTGAATAAAGAGAAAAGTAATATAAAGAATTATCTACCCTTTTAAGAAGAATAAAAAGAAATTAGCTATGATTAAAATTAGTTTTACTCAAGATTATCGAATTTTATAATATTATTTACTGAAGATATTATTCCTTTCTCTTTAACAAAAAAAAACAATTTTATCCTGAATTAAATTAAGATTCCAATTTTTTATTCGTACAAAATTCAAAAATTGCCTGCATTTTCAATATTACCCAAAAGTTCCATCTATTTATTTTTAGATACAAGATTCAATAATAATTAAAATTCTTAAATTCTAACCAATTTAAATTATTATTAACTATCTATACTTTAATTAGGAAATTTGGTTATAAATATGAATGAGCAAGAAAAAGAAGATTATAAAGTAGTAATCATAGGTGCTGGAAATGGTGGACTCGTTGCAGCTGCACGATTAGCACTAGCAGGCATTAAAGTATTATTAATCGAACAGCATAATTTACCTGGTGGTTTTGCATCAAGTTTTGTTAGAGGTAGATTTGAGTTTGAGACTTCTTTACATGAACTTGCAGATTTTGGTTCAGTTTCAAATCCTGGAGGCATAAGAGTTTTATTTGATAAACTTGGAGTTGATGCTGAATTTTTAGAAGTTCCCGAAGCATATAGAATTATTACAAAAGATCTTGATGTGATTATGCCATTTGGAGTGGAAAATTTTCTAAATGAGATTGAAAAACAAGTTCCAGGATGTAGAGAATCTGTAGAGAATTTTTTTAAGCTTGGTGAAGACATTTCAGCTGCTTTTGCGTACATTGGGAAATCAAGAGGAAATCCAGATCAAAAAGTCTTGATTAAGGAACATTCTAATTTCCTAAAAACTGCATCCTATTCCGCGTTAGAGGTAGAAGAAGCATTAGGTATTCCTAAACAAGCTCGAGAAATTTTAAATGCGTATTGGGCTTATTTAGGACTTCCTATAAGTAGAATAAATTTCACACTATTTATTGCCATGATTAACACTTACATAAAAAAGGGCGCCTATATCCCAAGATACCGTTCAACTGAATTTACTGTAGCTCTTGATAAAAGAATTAGAGAATTAGGAGGGGAAATAATGTATAATACTCGAGTTGAGAAAATTTTAGTAGAAAATGGTAAAGTTGTTGGAATAGAAACCTCAAATGGGGATAAAATTAAAACAAATTATGTAATTTCCAATGCTTCACAAACGTTAGTTTATAATAAACTAATCTATCCAAAATCTGAAGTTCCGGAAATTGCTTACAGAGAAGTAAACTCCAGAATTCATGGACTCTCCGCTTTTGTCGTTTATTTAGGACTTGACGCATCCTCGGAAGAATTAGGAATAAATGAGTACAGCTATTTTATTATGGATGATATGGATACTGTCAATCTATATAACCAATGGTATGGACTCGGGATACCAAAAGGTCAAGCGACTGTCTGTTTAAATGTTGCAATCCCAGACTGTTCCCCTCCAGGAACGTCAATTCTATATATTACTACTCTATTTAGACCCGAGGCATGGAAGGATGTAAATCCTGAAGATTATGTGGAAGTGAAAAATAGAATTGCTGATGGGCTTATAACTGATTTTGAAAATGCACTTGGAATTTCAATAAGAGAGCATATAGAAGAAATTGAAATAGCAACACCTGAAACATTCGCAAGATACACTCGTTCCTATAATGGAATAATATATGGATATGAGCCAGAGTCATGGGATTCCTTAGTACCTCGATTAATGATGATGGAAGATCATAATTATATCAAGGGTTTAGAATTTGCTGGGGGTTTTGGAAGAAGATGTCATGGATATAGTAGTGCCTTAAAAGATGGTGAAATTGCAGCATTACTGGTATTAAATGAATTAACTGTAAAGGTGAGGGTTCAAAGTGACGGAAGATAAAGATAAATTTAGTATTACCGTAAAAAGTAATACAAAAGATTTGTATGGCTTTATGAAACTTGTACCTAACAGAAAAAAAAGAATAGAAGAAGCTTCTAACGAGCCTATACAATCAGATCCTATAAACGACCTTGCCCGGGCACTACATCCAGAAAGACAATATATGATTATAAATGAAATAAGAGATGAAACAAAATCAACAAAAACTTTTAAATTGGTTCCAGATCCTGATTCAGGTACAAATAACTTAATTTATTTCAGAGCAGGCCAATATTTAAGTTTAAAAGTAGTAGTAAATGGTATAGAAATCACACGACCTTATTCCGTTGCTTCTTCACCTAAAGATGTTCAAAATGGATTTTACGAAATAACTGTACGGAAAGAAGAACATGGGTTTTTAACAAATTATATTTGGGATAATTGGAAAGTTGGTACGAAGATTGTAAGTTCTGGCCCTGAAGGATTCTTTTATTTTGAACCTCTGCGAGATCTAAAGAATATTATAGGTATTGCGGGAGGTTCTGGCATAACACCATTTCGTTCAATCGCTAATTCAATTATAAATGGTAAAATTGATGCCAAATTAACAATTTTATACGGTAGTAGTGAAGAAGATGATATTATCTTTTATAATGAATTCAATAAACTTGAGAAAGAACACCCTGATAAATTTAAAGTTGTCCACGTATTGAGTTGTGAAGTTGTTTCTTTAGAGGGTTGTGAGACTGGTTTTATAACTGCGGATATTATTCAAAAATACTGCGATGTCAAAAGGAGTACATTTTTCATTTGTGGCCCTCAAGTAATGTATGAATTTGTAGAAAAAGAACTAAAGAAACTTGATGTGACTCAAAAAAGAATTCGAAGGGAAGCATTTGGCGAAATCAAAGATATAGTTAAATATTCTGGATATCCAAAAGAATTAGCTGAAAAAACCTTTAGAATAAAAGTCCAAATTGGAAATATAATACAGGAAATCCCTGCAATTGCTACAGAGTCGGTTCTTGTTGCAATGGAAAGAGCAAATCTTGCACCTCCATCGAAATGTCGATCTGGCGAATGTGGATTTTGTCGATCTCTTCTCATATCAGGAGATATATATATAAGTCCAATTAGTGATTGGAGAAAAGCAGCAGATAAGAAGTTTAACTACTTCCATCCTTGCTACTCATATCCAATATCGGATCTAGAGATAAATGTTCCAAGACATTTATAAATATAACTTAAATATCTTTTTTTTTCCATTTTAATAAGGAAAAAATTAGATTTTCGCGGGAAAGATCACCTTGAGTTAATTGAGCTATGATACTTTCCCTTTTAAAAATGTTTTTAACTATTTTTTTTATTAATTTATTTCCTTTAAATCCCTCCTTATGAAGTTTTCTATACTCCTCATGAACTTTTAGATATAAATTTTCAATCTCTTCTACTTTTTCTTTTATAGTTTCTCTTCCTCGGAGTACACCATTCCCGGCAGAGAAAATTAGTAATTTATCCAAATCTTCAGTAAATTCATAAAACTTAGACAACGATTGATATATTAAGGATATATCTTCTTGGATACCACTATTTCTACCAAAAATCATTTTGTATTTAGGTTGTACAGCATCAGCTACAAAAGCCCATTGTTGTTGTTTTTCAATTAAAGCAACTAGTTCTGGAGCATGTCCACTCATAGGGAATAATTCAAACTTATATTTCTTTGCCTTAGTCACTATTGGTTCATCAATTACTTTTGCGTTTACTGGTAATAATCTTGGGCCCCACGCCAATTGACGATATTCAGGATAAGTATTACCCTTTTTTAAGAGATCTCCTGCTTTTTTACTTGTATATATGGGTATACCGAATTCAGTGCTTAATAAATGTGCATTACCTGCATGATCCTCATGGCTGTGTGTAATAAAACATTTATCAATCATTTCATCATGATTGAGTGATTTCACGAATTCTCGAAGATCATTTTCTCCTCCAGGTGCACCAGAATCAATTAGGAGCCCATCCACTAAATAACAAGAAGTAAAATAAGGGTATGGCATCAAATCATTATCGGATGCCCATTGCCATTCTAAGATTTCATTATTACAGTGATAGGCAATTTTAACAACCAATTATCTGATCTCCAATTACTAAAATGAGATTTTAAAATTTAGTTTTAATTATTCTACTTCAATTTTTTTTGGTGGAATAAAAACATCTCTAGAATCAAATCTTTTCAGATGTATAGCTTCTTCAGGACAATGATGAGCACACACACCACATCCGATACATTTT
Organism: Promethearchaeota archaeon; assembly: GCA_016839635.1. The sequence continues at coordinate 12,714 of JAEOTV010000222.1, forward strand.
TCTTCTTTTATAACTGCTATAGTATCTTCTATAACAATGGTATGCATAGGACATTTTTCCTCACAAGTACCACACCCAATACAGTCTTCTTCATTCACTTCAGCCAGATAATTAGATACTGTATAAAATGGCATTACTCCTCTCTCAAACAGTTGAAAAACACCACAACAACAATTACAACAATTACAAATCGCCTCTAAATCCCTTTCTGGGTCTTGGTGTATATGAAATGCTTTATGTATTAATCCAGCGTCTTCTGCTTCTCGTAAAACCTTAATAGCTTCATCATTTGTTATTGGTTCAGCAAAATCCTTTTCAATACAAAATTTAGCAGTCTTTCCAAAAAGTAAGCAATTTCTTCTTGGAGCATCTATCTTACAAGGTTCATCAATTAAATCTTTTTCATGACGACAATAGCAAAGACTCACAGCAATATTATCATATTTATCAATGATCTTTTTTACATCTTCTCTTGATAAAATGATGTCTGCCCCAGAATCCACTTCTTTCTCTACTGGTACTACATGATCTATTGGAGGAAAATTTTTAAACTGAGGAATTAATGAATTATAGTTTTTTGATGTTAGTCGCCCCCACTCTCCGAATAATATATCAAATAATCGAGCAAGCTTTTTTTCATGTTCACCCTCTTTCGGACGCATTAGCTGAAACTCGAACAATCCAGGAAATAGGGGTTGCAACCGATAAACATTAATTCCTGTTGTTTTACTTTCTGTACCAACTATAACTCCCTTGAATTGCAGATCATCTAAAATTTTCATCAAAGAAACATAGTCTAAGCTGGATTTATTTTTAATTTCATTAAAATTCATATTAGGTTTTCTATTATAGACTTTAATTATAAATTTGGCCTGTTCTTTAGAAACAATATTCTGTAATAATTCAATTAAAGTATTGGTTATTGGAAATGGCATATTTCCAGCTTTTACAATTACACGTGAAAGTTTATACCAAAATTTATCATTCATTTTAACTGTTCCCTAATTTAGAAATTCCTTAAAAAGTTTTTAAATAATAAAAAAATTCATGATTTAATTATATTATGAGAAGACTAAATAATAACAACCAAGAATCATAGTAAAAATCCATAAAATCTATGCACTCTAACAATTTTTTAATTGATGATTCTTAAATCCTTATTAATATAAATTTAAGGGTTTGAGGTAAGATAAAGTTATGATAAGGCAAACTCAAAAGAGAATTAATAAATTAGAACTTACAATCAATCTTTTGGAAGACCATCTAGAGAAATATGAACACCTCATACAACCAAGACCACTTAGGTTTATAAAAAGCCAGATTCGTTTCTATAAACGTGAACTCCAAATACGGAGAGACTTTCCAATTTAAAATATTAATTTTAGTTTTTTCTACTCTTAGTATTTGTATTAAAGAGACTTTTTTAGGGGTAGAGGTTTCAGTTTTACACTATTAAAATGCATTAATATTATTAATTATAAAAACAAATTACTTTTTAAATTACAATTTTAAAAAAATTATAGAATAGGTTAGGTTATTATTATGGGAGAAAGTGGGGTAGAATTAAAAAAATCGTATATTGGAATATTTTCTCTTAACTATTTTGTTCAAGGAATCAATCAATCGATGTTTACAACCATAATACCTATATTTCTATTTTATTTATTATCTCCTGCACCGGTGGATGCGGGTCAAATCGCCTCTATGATGTCAATTGTCCTTCTTCCCTTTGGGGTAAAATTTATTTATGGTATCTTATCAGATAAAATAGGATTAAGAAACTTGGGGAGGAGAAAACCTTGGATAATCGGACCTTCTATGGTTTCAGGTTTAATTTGGATACTTTTTCCTTTTCTATTAAATGCTAGTAATGCAATGAGTTTAACAACAATTCTAGGTGTTTTGATTGTAATTGGAGTAGCAATGGGTGATACTGCTATTGATGGATTGATCTTAGATATATATCCTAAAGAAAGACTTGGACGTGTACAAGGAATATGCTGGGGTTTTAGATCAGTTGGGATAATAGCAGGTGGACCATTATTGGTCGTGTTGATATTATTAACAGGAGGAATTATAGAATTTGTTTTTATAGGATTAGGGATCGTAATGATGATTTTTTCATTTACTACGTTAATGGTTAAAGAATCTGTAAAACATATCGAAATAAATGCCGTAGAGAATCTTAAAGTGATTTTTGGAAAAAGAAAGAATTGGAAAGTATACATCTTTTCATTATTTAACGCGTTCTGTGATGGAATAGTTTTCGTACTTATACCTCTTTTTATTCTTATTCAATGGGGATTAGTTGCTGCTATGGGGGCATCAATGGATCTTATCGGTGATCCAACTCAAACTGATTTGTACGCTCCGCAAGCTTTAATTGCTTTAATAATTGGATTAGGTGTAATTAGTGGTGCTATTATTGGAGGGAGAATAGCAGATTTACAATCTAGAAAACGAGCTGTTTATACATCATTTATTTTAACAGGAATATCGTTCTTATTATTTATAATACCAATACCTTGGTGGCCTGTATTATTGGTATTTTCCTTACTATTGGGATCTTCTGCGGGTTGGAGAAATTCTGCGTTTTCTGCGGTTATAGGTCAAGAATCACAACAATATCCTGAAATGGATAGTACTTATTATGCTACATGTAATTCCTTCTCAAATTTAGGATCAACTATTGGGTTACAATTAACTAGTCTTTTGATTGGTGTTCTAGCAGGATTAGAAACATTTTGGATTTATGCTATTATATTCTTAACTATGGCTATAATTATGAATATAGGCTTGATTCCTTTTTTTACATTGGATCCTAAAGATTATGAATTAGACAACGTAAGAAACACATAAAAGAATCTTAATTAATTCATTTTTTTTTATTTATTTATCTTATTTTGCTAGCGGTTTTGATCTCTCTTTTCGAAAAATTTTTATCATTTTATAATGATTAATTTCACATATTTCTAAAGCATTTTTTAAAAGAAGGGTGTTTTACATGAAATTAGAATATTCCGAGAGAGTAAAAAGATTACCAACATATATCTTTGTAGAAATTGAACAGTTGGTATCAGAAAAAAGAAAAAAAGGGATTGATTTAATTCCTCTAGGGATTGGAGACCCTGATCTACCTACTCCTGAGCTTATTATCAATGAACTTATAAAACAAGTTAAATTACCAGTTAATCAGAAATATCCTTCGAGTATGGGGGAAGAAGATTTTAGGGAAGCTTTAGCAAGATGGTATGAGGTTAGATTTAATTTAAGTTTAGATATAAAAGATGAGATTTCAAATGTGATTGGAGGGAAAGAAGGAGTTGCCAATATAGCTAGAGCATTTGTAAATCCAGGAGATATTGTTCTTTGCCCTAACCCAGGATATCCTGTTTACGAGAATGGAGCAACAAAATTATGTGATGCAGAACCTTACTCATTACCTTTATCAAGAGAAAATCATTTTTTACCTGATTTAGACGCTGTTGATACAAGTATTCTTAGAAAAGCAAAAATATTGTATTTAAATTATCCTAATAACCCGACAGGAGCAATAGTTCCAAAAGATTTTCTTAAAAAAGCTGTGGATTATGCAGAGGATTTTAATTTTATTATAGTTCATGATAATCCTTATTCTGAGTTTACATTTGGAGACTACATTGCTCCCTCAATCTTACAAATAGATCAAAATCATGTTGAGATTAATAGTGCCTCTAAAATGTTTAATATGACAGGATTCAGGTGTGGGTGGATTGCGGGTAACTCAGATATCATTAAAGGTTTAAGAAAGATTAAATCTCAAATCGATTCTGGGTGTCCCAGATTTATACAAAAAGCTGTTGCAACTGGATTGAATGAATATAAATCAGAAAAGAAACCAGAGATTGTTGATAACACTATAAAGACTTATCAGAAACGGAGAGATATCCTTGTAAAAGGATTAAATGATATAGGTTGGATAACTGACACACCTAAAGCAACATTTTATGTTTGGACTCAAATTCCTGAAAAATATAATGATATTAATTGTATGGACTTTGTAAAAAAATTAATTGATATTGGAGTAATTATCACTCCTGGAATAGGGTTTGGTCAATATGGAGAAGGTTTTGTAAGATTTGCTTTAACACAACCAGAAGAAAAATTAAAAGAAGCATTAAAACGAATAAAACCATTTTTAAATTAAAAAGAATAAAAAAAAGAGTTTAAACATTACTCAAACTATTTGTTAGTTTGATTCCAGTCTTTTTCTCATCTTATGCCTTAAAGCTTTCAGTCTTTTGTCATCTTCAGCCTCAAGACTTTCAGAGAGTTCATTTGGAATATCCAATGACATCATAACTGGACTTTTATAAGAATCCCAATCTTGATAGTATTCTAATATCAGATCCATATTATCTAATTCTTCTTTCAGACTTTTTCACCTCCATTTTTAATTGAGTCCTTCATTAGGAGGAATAAAGTCAATATTAACCTATTTCAAATAATCTTTATCGAGATATAATGTTAAAAGAGAATAAATCAGTAAAAATTATAGGAAAAAGGTTAAGAGGTTTGATTTATTCTCTCTTAATAATACTACGGATAAAGATTGGCTTTACATTTAAATGTAAACCGCACCAATAGTCTATAGTATTATACTGTGAAAAACTCATTATGTAAAATAAGATATAATCACCTTATAAATTTTCCCATTTCCTTCCCATTTGTTTAAATATCTAATCAAATTGTACAAGCGTTTCTTTAATAATTAATTATACGTTTTATTGATCAACCCAAGATCTTGACAATTAAAATAAATGGTTAGTTAAATATGGTTCAAACCCAATATAAATGGTGGCAAAAAACAGTAGTTTATCAGATTTATCCTCGCTCTTTTAAAGATAGTACTGGAAATGGGATTGGCGATCTTAAAGGAGTTATTGAGAAATTAAATTATTTAAAAGAGTTAGGAGTAGAAACAATTTGGTTAAGCCCATTTTTTGAATCTCCACATCAAGATCATGGATATGATATTACTAATTTTCGTAAGATTGATCCTTTATTTGGAACAATGGAAGATTTTGATATATTGTTAAAAGAAATTCATGATAGAGATATGAAGATTGTGTTAGATCTTGTTCTTAATCACACTTCAAGTGAACATCCTTGGTTTATAGAATCTGCTTCAAGTAAAGATAATCCAAAAAGAGAATGGTATATTTGGCGAGATGGAAAAAAATCTGGTGGAAAAAAGCCCCCTAATAATTGGAAATCAATTTTAGGTGGTCCAGCATGGAAATATTATCATAATACAGATCAATGGTTTTACTTTCATTTTTTACCGTTTCAACCGGACTTAAACTATCGAAATCCAGAAGTTAAAGAAGAAATGTTTAATACTATGCGATTTTGGTTGGAGAAGGGAGTTGATGGTTTTCGATTAGATATTTTGCATGCCATATTTGAAGATATTGAATTAAAAGACAACCCATTTACTTGGACTATAGCAGAATCGGATAAAAAATCAGCTTCATTATTTCAACTGCACAAATATGATGCTAATCTTCCTGAAACCTATCATTTTGTGGTAAAATTAAGAAAATTAATGGAAGAATATAAACCTGAGAGATTTTTAGTGGGTGAAGTTTTTGGTAATCTAGAAGAGGTAAAAAGATATTATGGAATAAATAATAATGGTTTACACATGATTTTTTTATTTGAATTTACATCCAATGTATTATCGTTTAAAGCAAAAAAAATTAAAAAAATCATTTCTAAAATTGAAAAAACCTTCCCTATTCCTTACACACCTACTTTCGTTTATGGAAACCACGACAGAGACAGATATATCTCGCGACTAAACAACAACGTTAAAAAAGCGAAAATTCTTGCTACATTACAATTAACTTTAAGGGGTGTTCCATACATATATTATGGGGAAGAGATTGGTATGTCAAATGGAAAATTTAAACTAAAATCAAGTGAAGATCCAATTGGACGTAGGCTCTCAAAATTCCCATTTCCCACAATAGCTAAAATAATCGGATTTTCTTTAACAAGGGACAGATGCAGAACCCCGATGCAATGGGATGGTAGGGCTAATGCGGGATTTACATTTAGTCCTGAAGTTAAGACTTGGTTAAAAATCAATGATAATTATGAAAAAATTAATGTCTCTAACGAAGAAAAATATAATGATTCCTTATTTAATTGTTATAAAAGCTTAATAAAAGTTAGAAAAGAAAATATCTCATTGCTAGAAGGGACATTTCATTTTATTGAATCTGAGAAATCTAGCAAGAAATGCATAATATATAAAAGAATTCATGAAAGACAGGAAATTTTTGTGTATTTGAATTTCTCAAATAAAGTAATATTGTTAAAAACGCCTATTCAAGAACCTACACTAGTTTATTCAACAATATCTAATAGAAAAGCTTTAAACTCAATCTTATATAACGGAAATATTAAATTGCTTCCTTTTGAGGGAATTATTTTCAAATAATTTTGACCTCACATTAATTTATGTTTTTATCAATTCCGTTTATTTTTAGAAAGGAAAATGTTTATTCTAGCAATTTTATAAATTTCTACCACCAAAATGTAGGTTTTACTACTTTTTTTTAAGATTTACTACCACAATTGATAAAACCTTTTAAAGGGTCTTAACACATTAGTAAATATAATTCTGATATATTTATATACAAATATTTTCATTAATCTCAAGGTATAATAAAAATCGTGTTGGGCGATGGAACCAGAAAATAGCGATAACTCGCAAGAGAGAATTAGGAAAGCCACAGAAGTACTACATAAGTCTTGGTGGTTTGCATTTTTTTTAATAATAGCTCCTCTTATTATAGCATTTGGTATTTTTTGGATTTTCAATTTTACTGGAATCGGATTGTTCATTTCACTATCTTTCTCAGTTGTAGGTTTTATGTTTTCTTTACTTTTTTTTTATAAAGCTTTTGATAAATACAGAGATAATCCTTTTTTTATAAATAAAACGAATAATCTTTCTGCAAGAATTCATGTTCTTTTTCTGATTTCTATTGTATCATTTATTACAACTCCGATATTTATCCTAATTTCACCATGGGACTCGTTTATTTATCTTCCACTTATTAGTTATGCGATCCTCTATAATATCGTCTATTATTACTATCATTTCCAACCTGTTGATTTTTTTGACTTAAAAGAAGGAGTATTCAAACATGCTAAAAGTACAGAACTGATGATAAAACAACCTTACAATTTCTTGATATTGTTAAATTACATAATTCACATTGTTTTTTTAGCTGTTACAGCACTTACTAACTTCGCTTGGCTTTATGCTCTTTTAACAAACCTGGTTTTTTATGTTATAGCATTTACAAGTACAAAGAATCAGGTAAAAAAAATTCAAGATTCTATTAATGAGAATAAACCTATTCTTAAAGATTTAACAATGTTTAAACGAAGGTTTGTTGCTACTCAAATAGGTTTAATTTTTATTCTTTTAATCCAAGTACCTCTTATAACAATTTCTACACGAATTCTTTCAGGAATTCCCTTTTTGAGTTTAGAAGTAATAAACAACCTTTTCTTAGTAATAATCTTTGTCCTCTTTTATTTTAAGTCCAGGTTTTACGTTAGTTTCCATTATACTTCAAAACTTAATTTGTATGCTGAATCTGAGAGAATAAAAAGTTCTAATGAAAAGGCTCCATTAGAATATTTTAAGTATCAAAAATACAATTCCTTTTTATCTTGTATTTTAATTGTATTAATTTCTTTATATTCCTTTTTGATTGGAATTCCTCTGTTAATCTTAATAATTCTACCATTCGTCTATTTTCTTCTTCATTATGAACAGAAGGCAGGTCTATGTTCAAAAATTTACAACAAATTTGTGATTCTATTAAATACAATTGCAATTTTGATATACTTCTCTTTTGGAATAATTCCCGTATTAATAGGGACAATATTGTTAAATTTCTTAGTGTTTTGTATTTCTCTATATTTTGTTTTACAAATATTCGTTAAATTACAATATTTCGTTAAAGAGAATATTATTATATTCCAAAATTTACTTGCTGTAGCAAGTTTTTCCTTAGTCTTATATACTTTTTTTCCAATGATTATTTTTGAATACACAACATTTACCCCAGACCCTACAGTAATTTTAGTTTCAAACATTCTTTTACACTCAGTTTTTATTCTAGTAATATTACTCATTTCAAACTATGTACTGGGTATTAGATATTTTAAGGTTAAGAGTTCTAAATTATTTAGGAGGGTTGTGTTATTGAATAGCCTTTTAATTGAGTTAGCACTTTTTGTTTTTGTTAATTTTAGATTATACTTCTTAATGGAACTTATTCCATTTTTACAGGTAATATGCATCTCATTGATTTTTTTCCCGATTATTTTCCTGGTTTTTCTCTATTTAAATTATAGTCTACATGTGTTTCCTAAGGAATATTTCTTAAAGTATAGTTATTTCGCTCTTTGGATATTATTAAGTGATTTATTTATATCTCTTCTAATTATCTCTTTACTTTCTAGTGTCTTTATTTTATTAGCGTTTGATTTCCTTATTGCATCTGTTTTCTACTATTTTATAATAAAATTCGGTTTAAATTTTGAACGTGTAAAAGAAACTAGGTTTAAAAAATATGTTAAAATAAACTCTTACTTGATAACTGTTGAGCTTTTATATTTGTTTTTTACATTATTCTATACCGCCCTTCAAGCTCTTTCATTGTTTGATAACATTCTATATTCAATTTTTTCATCATTAGCAGTAGTTTGTGCGATAATTAACCTTATCTCAAAAAAGGGTATCTTTTCTGAAGATTTCTATATTAAAATAAACGTTACTGTTTTACTTTATAGTGTAGTAATAGCATTTTACTTTTTTTTAATGCTTACATTTAATACCATTTATGTTTTTATTATTCCTCTTATGGTCTCAAGCATAATTCTATTCTTACCCTTTTTTTATCTTAGGAAGAAAAGGTTATATCCTACTTTTACAATTACCGCAATTAAAGTGAACAGTGTATTATTATCTGTAACATTAACCCTAATTCCAGCCATTATTGGATTAGAAATATTCTATTTAGGTTTATATTTTGATTTAATTTTCTTATTAATGACGGTAATTAATTTTACTTTCTATATTCTTTTTACAATTTTTAGTGTTTACTACTATTCATTAAAGAAATTAAATAGTAAAGAAAAAACTGTTAATTTCTTTTTAAAATCTCGATTAATAATTGCATTTTGTATTAGCTTTACGACAATCTTCTACTATCCCTACTTCTTATTAATTGGGACTTTGTATGCACTATTTTTACCTTTATTCGCATTACTCTTTTCATGGTTTTTTCTGTTTTATTATTCTTATAAAAAAGAGTATTTCAACTTAGAATGGATTAAAAAATTAATAATCTATAATTTTATTGCTTTATCAGGTTTAATTATCTCTATCCCCACATTAATTGGGTTAGAATTAGCCAGGATTGGATTAGTACCCAATTCTATTCTTATAATTACTGTTACTCTATCTATATTATTTTGTTTTCTTAAGGTTTCTGAAGTTATTAGCAGCAAAATTAAGTTGAAAACCATTTATATTAAAAGTTTCAGAGGATCTGGATTAATTGTATGGTTTTCTTTTACATTACTCCTATCTTATTATATTGCGTCAATCTTTTTAATTGAGATGGAGTTAACCAACTTCACATATTTAATATTAAGCTGTTGTTTTTTCGTCTTTTTTACCTTAAATATATATACAATAAGCCTAGCCTCAAATATAATTACCAGATTACCTAATTTAAACAAATATCTAGATATTGTAATTTATGGAATAATATTATCAATCTCATCCATTTTTACCTTTTTGATCCTCTCACTTAATCTTTTTGCTTTTCTAAATACTCTACCAGGGCTAATAAGTGGTTCAACTTTAGTCGGGTTCTTTTTCATTGTTTTTCTTCTATCGCTTATTTTCTTGAATAGTCTAAATGAAATGAAATTTACTCAAATTAAGATAATCATTGAGTTAACTACGTGGCTAATTGTTAAAATTGTAATTTGTATTTTATTAGTTTCTCTAATCGATTATTTTGTATATCAGTTCTTTATTTTAAATAAAATTACATTATTTTCTTTAACGTTTGCATTTTTCACTCCTCTTAGTCTTTATGTTTTAAAGAATTTGAAATATATTTCCTCTAAAAATCAATTTTTAATGAGGAAAATCACTTTATTAGTATTTATAATATCTACATTAAGTTTATATCTTGAAATTCTTTTTAATTTGACACCTCAAATCCCTATTTTCTATTATAATCCTTCATTTCATATAGCTACTCTTTTAATTACTCCGATTTTGATTATATTTTACTTTTCTATGAAATTTAATAAAGTAGTGGAAGAAGAAGCTGTTTTAAAATTAATTGGTTTTTACTGTTTAACTTTTATATTATCCGTAAGTCTTCTTTATTTTAGTTCATTTTTTTCACTGATTCTTATTGTAATAGTATGTTTACTCATTCTTACTCAGAGAAGTATCTTTCCTCTTTTTAGATTTATAACTTATTTATTATTAAGTTATGTTATTGTTGTTGAAGTTTTAGTTGTTTTAACCTTTTTTGGAGTTATAAGTGCTTATAATATAGATCTAGTAGCTATATTTGCTATAAATTATCCCTTATCTATGAGCGTCATTTTATTTTTCTCGATTTTGTTAAATATAAAAAGAAATAACACCATCGAAAAATTTACATTATATTCTCTCATCTCAACCTTGTCTTTTATCTTTCTAAGCTTATTTACAAATATTTTACTTCTTTATAACATAACAATATCTCTTTTCCTGCTTTTGCTATTTTTGGGAATCTCTTTTTATCGTAAAGACGATGAACGCTATAAATGGTTTATAAATCCTTGCGTAATTCTATTCGTATTCGATTTTATTAGCTTTTTGTCATATTCAGTGCTATTTAATAATCCTATTTTTAGAGAATATAATCCTATTTTAACTTTCACCTTAACACTAAGTATGACAGGATTTGCATTTGTTCTTTTGTTTAATGGTGCGTCAGCCAGATTTAGGAAGAAATCGTTTTATATTGTATTAATATCAATTGTTATTTCTTTTCCGACGTTTATATATTTTCTAATAATAGCTTCATTATCCATGCCGTTATGGTCTCTAGTTCCCTTAATAGTTTCAATTAATTTTGGAGTCTTTTTATTTTATCTATCGATTGGAATTTATCAGTGGAAAATATCATGGGCAATTTGGAAATCAGGCTGGTATATTTGGAACATCTTACCTATAGCAAACTGGTATATTATATATCAAAGTTTAACCGGAATGGATATTTTTACAACAGAGCTTTGGAGTATTGGAACTTTTAGATTTGGGGGCTCTTTCTTTTTATCTCTAATAATTTGCTCTTTATTTTTCTTACCGGTGGTTTATAGTAAAATTAAGAAATATTTTTCTCTAATTCTTTTTGTTGTATGGGGGGAAACCTTGTTTTTACTTTATTGGTTTAGTCAAAACTTGTTTATAACGGATCTTATTCTAAGAAATTTATTTTTTATTATGTTTTCAGTAACTCTTTTAATGCCCTTACTAGTATTGTTTAAATTTTGGAAAATAGTTTCAATTTTTTGGTTATTCCCGTTGACAATTATCAATGCTTTATTTTTATTGTTTTATTTAACTTCAATTGGACTCCCCCTAGAAATTACGATTTCCATTGACATTTTAGTTATTGGATTATTTTTAATTGTCTATTCCTTTTTCCCTAATATTAGATCTATAGGTCTGGTTTTGATAATTGCATATATTACAACTTTATTTGGTATTTTCTTGACTCTCTATTTTATTATCTATGCAATATTACAACATCTAATTTTTGCACTAAATATAAGTCTGCTGATATTTGGATTTACTCTCTTTTCCTCTAAATACTTAAAATTGCCAAAAAGAATAATTGACTTATTCCTTTCTTGGATTCTAATTATCAATTTCTCATGGTTGACGTTCAACACATTCTATTTCTTTCTAGGATTTTTAATTTTAGCTTTGTCATTAGGTTTAACTGTTTTTGGTTGCTCTTTTTTCATATTTAACCGCTATAAAATGAGATTATCTATAAATAAAATAATTCCATATCTAGCCGTGGCAGTTGGAACATCCTTATCAATTTCTTCTTTAACTTCCATTTTATTTCAAGCCCCGATTGGAGTTTTAATAACTATTTTTTCTACAGTGTTTATTATTTTTCTATACAAAATATTTATTGAATATCGATATGTCCTTTGGTTTATTTTTCCAATTCCTATAGTTTCTCCTATTATCGAATGGCTATTAACACTTGATTTAATTTATACTAATTGGGTTTTTGCATTTTTAACCTGGCCGATGCTTTATCTTATCACTTTTCAAATTTTAATTAATCTTTTCAAGAATTCTGTTAAAGATGAAACTGATGAAATAA
>JAEOTV010000223.1 GCA_016839635.1 Promethearchaeota archaeon
AGTTCGGGCGAGACTCTGACTCGCCCATAAATATTTACATTAAAAGGTTGAAAAATTATGACTTTAGAAAATAGGAAATTTGTTGGAACCCTTCATTGCCCCACGTGTAATTGCATGTATATTATAATTGATAATGAAATTGTGTTGTGTCCTGTGTGCGAATTATCTTCAAAGGGTAATGAATCGATCCATAATAAAGAAGAATGCCGGGAAAGAATAAGTTCAATTTCAAACTTAAACTTCAATAAAAGTTCATGTTCTTAATCTATAAATAAAAAAAGTAATTTAAAATTAATAAAAAAGAAAATCGATTAAAAGGGTAATCAAAAATGGAAGAATCAACATCAAAAAAATCCTATTACCACTATCTATATTTCTTATTTGGACAACAATTCTCAATGTTAGGCTCAATGATAGTCGGGTTTGTTATAACCTGGTACATGGCGAGTAATGTTCTTTTTCTTTCACTTTCAGTGTTCCTAATGTTTCTCCCGCAAATAATTGTTACTCCGTTTAGTGGGGTTATTAGTGATAGATGGAACAAGAAGTTAATTATTGCTATTAGTGATTCAGGCCAAGCAATTCTAACTCTATTTTTGTTCATGCTTTTTCTAATGGGCATACAAAATATTGTTTTTATTCTAGCAATAAATACATTTAGAGCAGCTTTATTTGCATTTCAATTACCAGCAGTTCAATCCTTAGTTCCTGTAATGATCCCTCGAAAAAGTTTAAGTAGGGTAAATGGAATGAATTTTTTGAGTTCTGGTATAATTTTCACTATAGGACCTATGATAGCTGCAGGTCTTATGGCAATTTTCCCACAGACAGAACAGATCTTTCTTCTTGATATTATAACATTCGTGATTGCTATGGTTCCATTGCTAATTATCAAAATTCCTGAAGTACAACAAACTACAGAAGAAAATGTAAAAAAGTCAATGTTTAATGATTTCAAAACTGGATTGTTAACGATCAAAATGATTCCAGGATTATTTGCTATGATTGCTTTCGCAATGATATGGAATTTTATTAGCAGACCTTGGACTGTTTTACTCCCAAATTTTATTTCCGATACTCATGGAGGTACTGCTCTAAGTCTTGCATTAATAATGACCGTCTCTCAAATTGGAAATATATTAGGATCTATAATTACTTCATTAAAGAAAACGTGGAAGCATAAAATTAAAATAAATATTATTGGAGGAGCATTAACTTTTGTTTGTCAAATTCCCGCGATTCTTGCTCCTGAAGGAAACTTCATTATTATGATGATATCTCTGTTTCCCGCCTGGGTTATTTTTCCAATTACAGTGTCTACATATTTAGCAATCTTACAGACAGTTGTTTCAAAAGATAAAATTGGTAGAATTATGTCGATTGATCATATGATATCTATGGCTATCGCTCCAATTGGAGCACTTATCTCAGGACCATTAGCATTGTTAATTGGAATAAGATATTTATTTCTAATCGCAGCGATCCTTGGAATAATTTCACCGTTTATCATTTGGTCTTTCACAAAAATAAGACAACTTGAAGTCATAGAACGAGAAATTGTAATGGAAGAAGATCAAGTAGCCGAAGAAGAAGAAATCAAAGAATCTGCTGAGTTAATTCAAGTTATTGAACCAGTAGAATAATTTTTTTTTATTTTTTTTATTAAATTTTTATTCTTTTTACTATTTTTTGTCCTTATACTCCACTTCATACTAAAGTATGAACTTCGTATGAAGTCCGAATCAATAGTCTATATATGATGTATGGTCTTATATTGATCTTAAGAATCTTAAGCTAATAATATGAATCATGTAGGAATCAACCCCTACACTGAAAAAATATAGCCCATCATATTCCCATATTATTGATATCAATTAAAAGAGTGGTATAATTTGTCTGAAAAATTAGAAATTGAAAAAATGTTAATAGAACGTTCTAAATTAGAAACAATAGATATATCAGATTCCGAATTTATATCGATTGATAAAGTAGTTCAAGAATATGCTCCAGAAATCGCATTCTTATATCATATTAGAGAAGATGAATCAGAAGAACAACAAATAAAAACAGGACGCCTTCATGAAAATCGCATCTTAGGAATAATTCTAAAGTTCTTTTTTGAGGGTAAAAATAAAGTTACGACTGGAGAAGTAGAACAGGAATATAAAAGATATTTTAGAGAAATTGCCCGATCAACAACTTCAACATATTTAAACATGTTAAAAAAAGAATCTACGCTCTATACAGAAAGAGATGGTAGAGTAGCTTACTATATCTTTTATGAGGATCCTCCTGTTGATATCAAACCTTTCTGGTTTACTAGAATCTTTTGTATAGTTCCCGCTTACTTTAATAGAGCAAGGAAATTTGCCAATATCTACCTTAACGCTAAGGAATATATCCAACAATATATTAATGAGTATGGCCATGGAGACAAAGAAATTTTGATAAGAAATTTCGAATTTATTATCGGATTAATAATTTTAGAAATTTTGAAGAATCGAAGTTCTAAATGTATTGGTTGCCAGTTCAGTAAGAGAGAGGTTTATAAGAAACTAGAAGAAATGATTAATGTAGCAATTAAAGATAGATCTGATGTCCTCCCAACAGAATTATTGGTAGATTTGATTGAAAAACATTCAGAAATACCAATATTTAATGGGTCCAATATAAAAGAAGAAAGTTTCAAAGAAAATATGGTTAAGGAATTAGTGAGGAGCGCAGATATATTCAAGAAAGATCTAGATTTTCAAATTATGGTATCATCTCGAAGAAAAGACTCAAGGTTGAAACAAATAAAAACTTTAGAAGAAGAGAGCACAAAATCATCATATTAACTTTATTTAATATCTTTTTTAATATATTAAGTAGTGAAATCTTTTGCACTACAATCACCTTTAAATATTATAGTCAATTTTGCATAATTAGAAAGTTGTGAAAAAAAAGTTCACAACTTAAAAAAAAATAAAGTGTATAATAAATGCAGAAAGTAGACGATGAACTAGAAAATTTGAGAATAAAAAAAGCCGAATCTTTACTAAAGCATCAAAAAATGCCAGAAACTATAATAGAGATGCATTCTTTAGAAGAGTTTAATAAATTATTAAAGGATTATTCAGATAAAACCATTATTATAGATTTTTGGGCTGTTTGGTGCGGACCTTGTATGTTCTTTACTCCCATATTTAAGAAACTTCATGGAGAATTTCGAAAAGATTTCATATTTGTGAAAGTAAATGTTGATGAAAATAATGCGGTAGCAATGAAGTACGGGATAACTGGAATCCCAACAACTTTATTTATTAAAAATAAAGAAGTTATAAATCAAGTTGTTGGAGCAATGAATTATGAAGGCATGAAGCAGATACTCATAAAATTAAAAAAGCCAGAAAGTTAAATAAATACCCTTTTTTTATTAATTTCTTTTTACATTTTAAAAATGATTACTAATGGAAGTAATTGGAAACCAATTAAAAGAATTTAAAGATTTAGATAAAAATTTTGATGAATTAAAAGAATTTAAAAATTTAGATAAAAATTTAGATAAAGAAGTCTCTTCTTTATTTAAATGCATTATAGGTCTAAATAAGACTGAATCAAGAGTATTTAGCTATATTTTAAGAAATAAAGATATAAGTACTTCCGAAATAGCAAATGAATTGAAAATGGATAGAAGTTCCATTCAAAGAGCAATTCAAGCTTTAACTGAATTAGAACTAATTACGCGTAAATCCTTATCTATGAAAAAATATTCAGGAGTGAAAAACAAAACTAACATCAAAAGACAAGGATATCTTTATGTCTATAATGCTAAAGAGATCGAATCTATAAAAACTCATTTTAAGGTGTTACTTGATGAATGGTATAATTCTATGGTGAAATATATTGAGAATCTTGAAAATATGTGTGAATGTTGCGGTCTTAAATTTAACCCATGTTAAGACGTTAGGTAGAATAAGAAAAAAAAAATTAAAACATATATATTATTTTGAAAGGCAGATCATCTAATCTTTCTTTTAAATCTTCTTTGAATACTTCTGAAACAGGTTCAAATCCGTCTAATGTATAGTTACTAACAGAATAATGATCTGGTTTAACATTTAATAAAAATTTCTTTAATTTTTCCACATTTTCAACGGTATCATTTATTCCTTTCAAAAACATTGTATAGATCCCTAACTTCCCCTTAAATTTTTTACTAAATTTCAATATACCGTCTAAAATTTCTTTAGGCTCTATGGATTCAGGACATCTATTAATTTTTGAAAAGTGAAAATGATCAACAGAATTAAGATTAATAGCAACCAAATCACATCCATTAAAGACATTCCGAGCTTCTTTATCTAGAAAGATCCCACAATTTAAATAGACACCAATTTTTTGATTTGGATATACTGTTCTAATCATTTTTGTAATTAACTTAAAATTTGAGTGGTTTATAGAATTATTTATTCCCTTAAACCAAATTAAACTGGGAACCCCTCGAATATGAATACAATCTCTAATTTCATAAAAAATCTCTTCGGTAAGGTTGATTAAGTCTGAAGCTTCATTATAAGAACTAAAATCAACTGATAAAAGTGTTCCGAAATTATAGTCAAACTCAAACGCTTTTACAAACCTGTATTGCATTTAAATCATACCTTTGATTTTTATGTTATTAATTATTTTGGGATTCACCTAGCAATACCTTGATTTCAGAAATCAATTTCTCTGCTTTTTGGAGTAAACCCATTCTTTCACTCGGATGCATTTTTTCTACAATTTTTTTAGCCTTTCCATAATTTTCAAGCGCTTTTTCATATTTTCCAAGTTCCTTATAGCAATCTCCCATTTTTAAGCATGTTGCGAAAGCAAACCAACCAGTAGGTTCTAGCTTTAAAGCTCTCTTTAATTTTTCAATAGCATTTTCATACTCTCCAAAAGCCATTAATACCTCACCATATGTATCAAAAGAATTACCAATATTAGGACTAAGACTTATCAACTTTTCGGCCGTTTCAATTGCTTCCTCTCTTCTTCCCAAATAACCTAATATTACAGCTTTATTATTGATAATATGACTATTGTCTGGATTAAATTCAAGTGCTTTGTCAACAGCTTCTAAACCTTTATCATATTCCTTTAGATGGACATAGATATATGATTTATGTAAGAGAAGGCCTCTTCTCAAAGTCGGTTCTTTTTCCAATAGTATATCAATTAGTTTTAATGCTTCAGCTTCTCTTTTAGAGGTAATTAAATAGTATATTTTCATGATATTTAGAGACTTCAATGTAGGAACCATTTCAATAGCCTTCTCAATAGAATTAATTGCGTCATCATATTTTCCAAGCCCATTGAGAATATGTGCTTGAAATTGAAGATATCTCGTTTTATCGTAGGAAAAAGGCTCAAAAGAGACTGTTAATTTTATTAATTCTAAAAAAGTATCAACATTTGGCTCTTTCAAAGTAAATCTATAAATTAAATTATATCCTAATACCAAAGCTTTTGTAAGAAATGAGATTGGGTGATCTGGAAAAAGAGTTAAAACTAGATTTGCGATTTCTAAAGCTTTATCAAATTTTCCTCTCGCTAAATAGGAAAATACCAAAATAAAATAAGCTTCTGTATCAAATCTAGGACTCTTTTTAAGAGTATTTATATCTATTTCCTGAGTTATCAGATGCTTCGCTTCTTTATATTTGTGAACCATACAGTAGTATAAACTTTTCAACAACAATAGTTCTTTATCGTTGGGATTCAAAGCGATTAAATTATCTATAATACTCAAAGCATCATTATAATCCTTTACTAATGACATCCAATAAGTAACATAAATTATGTATTTGGTTTTTAATAATAGGAAATTATCTGGATATTGAGATAATGATTCAACAATTAATTGGAGTGCTTTCTCACCTTCATATCTTCTCACTAATATTTGAGCCTTATGACTAATTAAAGCAACATTATATGCTTTCTCTATACCTATTTCGACAATTTCTAAAGATTTTTCATAATTGTCTATTAAGAAGTATGTCAGCGATTGCAGTAAGTATCCAATAAACTCCTCTGGATATTTCTCAATAATTTCATTTGTTAATTCAATTGATCCATCAAAATTTCGCTCCGCTGTAATTATAAGGTCCTTTATAATTAACTGATTAATTTTCTTTAACTTCAATGAATTATTAGCAAATAACTCTTTTGCTTTTGATATTTTGATTTTATAGAATGCTTCGGAGATTTTCTTAAAAACTTCTATTTTATTTAATTGATAAGTCTCTTGAACTTCTTTTGAATGTACGTAATAGAGTTTGGTTAAGTGCATAAGGTTTAATACACTAAATATACTGGTATCTAATACATAATGAAATTCATCCTCATCTCCTGCTACGGGCATATTTGCCGGTTCAAAAGTTTGAAATTCTTCAAAAATATTTTGCCAAACAAATCCTTCTAATTTTGCTTCGCTATCAATTAATTTTTTTTCAGTCTCTATCTTATATGCCAAATATTTAATATATTCAGGTAAAAATGATTTTAATGAGGGTTTCAGATTTTCATTAAACAAACTATTACATATGTCATCAATAATTTGGTCTAAAAGCAATCCAACATCAATCGTCGAAGTTTCATGAAATTTGTTTAAATATGTAAATTTTATAATGTGTTTTTCGACGATTGCATTGAGAACTTTCTCAATCGTCTCATTCTTTTGAAAATAGTAAATCCCTCCTTGCTTGTCTTCTACCTTAAAGAACTTAATATCAAAGAATTCATTATCCACAATCTCTCTTATATAATATTCTAAAGTTGTTTTATCAACTTTATATTTTAATGAGAATTCCTGAGATAAAATGTATTCTGGATAGTGATCTGGATGATTAATTGAAAGGAAAAACAAAATTTTATTAAATA
>JAEOTV010000224.1 GCA_016839635.1 Promethearchaeota archaeon
ATACCAAAAGAATTTCAAAAATAAATTAAAATGTGAATAAAATGGAGCAAAACAAAATGGAATTAACAATAGAGCAAATCAAATCTATTATGGAAAATGATTTTCAGATCCCTTCAGAATCTTCTCTAATGGAGATCACCCCTGTGTTGATTGAAAAATTAGGTAGTATCAATTCCGATATTCGGGAAGGGTGTTTGGACATTTTATATGTGTGGATAATGAACGGAGAATATGATAATACAACTCTTATTTCGCTTGGGAATCAACTTATATCCCTGACACATTCAGGATTAAACCAAGAAATATCCGATCTCGTGTTTTTACGGGCATTTGCGGCATTAGAAGTGGCTGGAATCTTGGTTTTTGATGAAAAATGTGAAAAAGGAGAAATCGAAGGAAGAGATGCATTTTTAACACCAGAAATTGTAAAGAGATGGTTCACTACAGCATTGGAATATTATCAGCAAGAAAAAGATTATAGATCTTATGTAATTGGGAAAGGTTGGGCACATTCAATTGCCCATGGTGCCGATTTATTCATGAATTTTTCGAAACATCATTTAATTCAAAAAGAGGAAATTCTTCAAATATTCCAACTTTTTAAACATAAATTAGCTTCACCTTCCCCCATACTATTCAACGGGAAGGAAGAGTTAAGAATAGCCTCAGCTGTTTATACTGCATTATTGCGAAATAAACTTGATATCCACGAAATTAATCAATGGTTATCTTCAATCTTTGATCATTTTAAAGGAAAACAATTTTGGGATTTTATAAATGAACCTGAGAAAGTGAATAGTTTTTTCCATGTAGAGCGATTTTTCAAAGACTTTTATTTGATGATCAAATTTGGAATCTCCCGAAAAGGTTCACGAGCACACCCATATTATGATGTTCCTCTCCAAAATCGAGATGAATTACTTAAATTATTAGAACAACGTATTTTAAAGGCAGATAATGATTCATTTTATTACACACCAGATTAATGAATACTTAATTTTGTTTTTTTTTGTGATCATAAAGAATTCTATTATTGCCATATTTATCATCTTATATACATTGGATTATTGTAAGAATTAATATGATCCAATTTTTAAAATAATAATCTTTTAGGTAAAAATTTTCAAAATTATGGAATTTGGAAGAGAATATAGCGTAAAAGTTGATCCTCATTTCAGTATTCACATTGCGGGAGATACTGAAGAGGAATTAAAAGCAATCATTAATTTAAACATGGAAGTTCATCAAAAAGAGGTATTAGAGACATTTATTCGTCAAATCTTCTTAAAACATCCACGAAGAAGGGAGATTTTATGGTTGTATATCAAAGACGATAAAGAAAACAAACTAGTTTCTTCTATATGCTTATCTCCTTTAGAATGGCAAATTAAAGACATTACATTATCTGTATGTCAAATGGAATATGTTGGAACTCTTGAACAGTATAGGGGAAAAGGTCTTATTAAAATTTTAAACGAGCTGTACGAAAAATTAATGGATCAAAATGGCTATATTCTTTCAGTTATTAAAGGTATACCCTATTATTACCGTTCTTTTGGATACGAATATGTTTCTTCTCTTGATGAGAGAATAGCAATTCCCGCATCCAAAATACCAAAAAAAAAAAATAAGGATACAAACATTAGAAAAGCTGATTCCAATGATATTCCCTTTATTGAATCAAAATATAATCAATTCCATAGAAATTTTTATATCTTTAATAAATTTGACCCAGAATGCTTTATGTTTATGTATTTGAAAGATCAATTTAACTCAGAAGTCCGCTCCACTTATATTTTTGATGAAGAGGGGGTAGCTAATAATTATTTTTCCGTTGGAATGAGTTATGATAACCAAAATTATGAAATTATTACTCCAGATTTAAATAAAAACGAAGTGATATCTTTACTTCAATTTATCAAAGCTATGGGAAACTATAATGATAATCATATTATCACTCTTAGTATCAGTGAACATTCTTCATTATTTAATTACATCATATCTTTAGGAGGAAAACCTCTTTCAGTTTATGGATGGCAAGTAAAAATTCCGAATTTGAAGAGATTTTTTAATTTAATAAAGAAAATAATTGAAAACAGATTAAAACATTCTGAATTTAAAGGATTGACTAAATCTATAAGAATTAGTAATTATCATGAGACAGTCATATTAAATTTTAATAACGGAAAAATCGAGAAAATTGAAGTTGAAAAAGAGTATCCGGATCCTAAGATTACAGATCTTATGATTCCAGGAGCTCTTTTATTTAAACTATTATTGGGAGATAGAACTTTTGATGAAATAAATTACATAATCAAGGATGCTATAGTAGACATTTCATCAAAATCAATAATTGAAACGATGTTTCCAAAAAAAATTAGTCTTTTTAGTTCATATCTCTAGATAAAAAAAGAAACTAATTCAGACCTGTTTAATTTACTTAAATTGATAATATAATCAAAATAAAAAAATGAAGTAAAAAAAAATTTTAAATAACCTAAGTCTTTTCTAATTCCATCTCTGCTATTGCTTTTCCCGATCGAAATGGAATATCATCAAGAGACATTCCTGCTTCATATTTGAACTTCTCTTTGAATGTATCGTTTAAAGATTGAAAATATAACGAAAGTGGTAAATTTTGAGGGCAGTTATTATCACAATTTCCACATTCTACGCATCTATCAGCATCATGAGCTATTCTTGTTAATTGATATGTTGCTTTATCAATATTTTTATCTTTTCTCTTTTTCTGTAAGATACAATCCACACAGTAGCAAACTGGGCAACCCCGGATACAAGTATTACACATTGTACATTTAAGAAGCTCTACTATTTTTTCTTCTTGTGAAAGTTTATCCCATTCTTCTAAATCTTTTGTTCGCTTTTCCTTTGCTTTTTCGATTACTTCATTATATTTATCTGAGTGTGTCTTCTTCTCTTTATCTGGAAGCGTTTTTGTCTTAACTCCTGACTTATCTAAAATATCACTTCCTTTATCTGAATATACCTTCAGGATTATCTCATCTGAATCAACGGGAATCCCAAGATCACTAACAGTTAAATCAGCGATTACCGGAATTTTACGATAGCATCTCAAACAATTTTCAGCTACAGTAAGATTAAGTTCTTTTGTGCTTCCATCTTCCATCTTAACTATAAGTCCTTTATCTCCTACTTTTTCTTTGATAATTTTAGTAGCATCAACATCCTTAATTGCTCTCATTTCTCGTCCTGCTTTGGGAAGCATTCCTCTATCTTCAATACCAATTATAAAGAGATTATCAAGATTTACTTGCTTGATTTTTGCAAGTTCTATTAAGGCTCTTGTATCACAAGGACGAGCAATTAATCCTACTTTTTCATTCATCGCACCAGCAACAGATTTATGCAGATATTTTGAAGCAGAATCCGTTCTTGCATATCCAAATGCAATTAAGGGAGTTAATGGAAAATCCTTCACATCGGCTTCTTTTTCTGCTAATTTTGGTTGAACGGTGAATCTATCTATATTGCCGGATTTTTTATCGACCCTCAATTGAGCGCCAATTATTTTATCTACAGCTTTTTCTTTTAATAAAGTTGCCAAGATTTTAGAAAAATCTTCAATCTTTATTAAATATTCTGCCATTGCTTCCATGTAATTCCAACTCTAACTATATACTCAACAATTATTTTTTCTTAAATTTCACAAATATTTTGAAATAAATTTTTAATTCTTTTTTATTAAATTTTATCAAACCATTTTTATGTGTTATATGGTGCGCCCATTTCTTCAACTGAGTTCTCATTTTTTTAACTCAGCTTCATCAGTAAACACATTATTTTTTAAGCCTTAGCTTTCGCTTTAGCTTTTTCTTTTTTAGGTGTGCTTTTCGTACGGAGAGGACTTGGCCCTAATTTATGGATAGTTTTATCGATTTCTATTGCTTCATTTTGAAATTTTTGACCTTCAGCTGCGGTACAATAGATTATTTTTATTCTATCTGGACTCAGTCCAACAACTTTTAATATTTCTTTAATGTATTCAACTTGTCTATATGCATGATAATTGCCAGTTTCATAATCACATTCACCAGGGTATCAAGCATTAATTACTACACCATCTGCGCCTCTTCCAAATGCTCGCATTACTAAGTCAGGTCCGACACGACCAGAGCAGGGTACTAGAACATTTCTGATACTATCAGGATATTGTGCCCGAATAGTACCCGCCATATCAGCTGAACCATATCCTCATTTCCAACAAGCATATACAATAATTTTAATATCATTATCTTGCGCCATTTTTTTTCTCTACCTCTCTATTCCTCCATTGGTAATAATACATCTACTAATGCCATATACTGATCATCTCTGAAATAAGTTAATTCAATTGCTTTTGATGGACATAATGATGCACAGGTTCCGCAACCTCGACAATTAATTAGGTCTACAACTATATTACCGTTTTCATTTATTGAAATAGCAGTATATGGACAAGCTTCTATACACTTATAACATTTAGCACAACGTTCATCTGAGGGTGTAGCTCTGATTAATTCCATTGTATATTCTCCTTTTCCCATTGGAATACCTGCGACTGATGCTGCTCCTCTAGCTTGACTTACTGCTTTGTCAATTTCTTTTTGACCTTGAGCAGAACCGCAAATATAGATTCCAGGTACTTTTGTACTAATTGGGTCTAGTCGAGCATGGTATTCTTTTAAGAAACCATCAGTACTTCTCTCCATGTTTAATACCTTAGCAATTTGAAGAGTACCTTGAGATGGAAGTGAAGCAGAGGACAAAACAACCATATGGAATTCCATAGAGACAACACTATCGGTTCCAACTGGTTCAAATTGTACTGTAAGGTTTTTTGTTAGAGGATCTTCTTCAATTTTTCCAACTAGTCCTTTAACAAAAACTATTCCCGCATTTCGAGATCGTCTGTAGTACTCTTCATATTCTTTTCCAGCACATCTCATGTCTATGTATACACAAAGTATTTGTGAATCGGGATACTCTGATTTGATCAGTTTAGAGTTTTTAAGTGAAAGGTTACAGCAAATAACGCTACAATAAGCATTTTTGTTTACATCTCTAGATCCGACACAGTTAATGAATAATACCTTGGTTGGACGTTTCCCATCTGATGGACGCTTCAAATGCCCATAAGTAGGACCATTTGGAGCGAGGATTCTCTCTAACTGTATTTGGTTGATTACATTATCGTATTTGCCATAACCATAATCATCTCCTTGATAGAGATCCCAACCAGTAGCAACTATTATTGTACCAACTTTAAGTTCTACAATTTCATCCTGTTGACTGAAATCTATAGCTTGTTGTTCACAAGCATCTACACAAGCGAAACACTCGATGCATGCTTCTCTGTCAAGTTGAGATATTGCAGGGACTGCTTGGGCAAACGCAATATCAATAACCTTTCTTGCTGATAAATGCTCATCAAAATAGTTACTAATATAAACAGGACATACATCTGTACAGGTACCACAACCAGTACATTCTTTTTCAAGGACAAATCGAGCCTTCCTTCTCACTTTAACTTCAAAATTGCCAATGTATCCATCAATTTTGGTTACTTCACTGTAAGATAAGATTTCTATATTTGGATGGCGATTAGCTTCAAGCATTTTTGGTCCCAAGATTCATATAGAACAATCATCTGTAGGGAAGGTTCTATCAAGTTGGGACATGCGTCCACCAATTGTCGTATTCGTTTCAACTAAATATACTTTGTATCCCGCATCAGCTAAATCAATAGCTGAAGATAATCCTGCAATTCCTCCACCTACTACTAGAGCTACTGGTTCAACTGGTACAGTTTTAGTCGGAACATCTTCTAATAATTTCGCTCTGGCAATACCAGCCTTAATTAATTCAATAGCTTTTAGTGTAGCTTTTTCACGTACTTCTGGAGCTTGATGCACAAAGGAACAGTGTTCTCGAATGTTTACAAATTCCAAGTATCTTGGAGGTAATCCCATCTCTTTTAAAATTGCATGGAAAACAGGTTGATGAGTTTTTGGAGTGCAAGCAGCAACTAAAACCCTATCAAATTTAAATTCTTCATGTTTCTCCTTGATTTCTGTAGATCCACCTTCAGTACATAAAGATAAATACGGATAAGCCCAAACATTATCTAATTTATCTATTACTTCGATTATCTTTGGAATATCTAAGATCCCTGCGATATTGATACCTCAGTGACACACGAACACACCTATTCTTGGTTGATCTTCGTTATTATTTTCATTGGTCTGTTTTTCAGACACTTCTACCACCTTAAGTTAAACCTAACCTCCTAATTTTTATAAAGTATCTTTTCTCTTAGTTTCTTGGTGTAAATTTAAGAAATGATGTTATGATCAAGTAAATAGTGTATATTATTAAAATTCAATTATTATGTAATTTGTGTAGGATTAGCAGTTAAATAATAACGTTAAAAACATTAATTTCTTCTAACAAGGAGATTTAAAATCATAAAGCGAATGACTAGTCTTTTTATATTTTTAAAGATAAATGATTATTAAGTCAAGATTATCAAAACTTTAAAGTTATAATTTTAAGTTAAATAAGCAGGGTGAAATAAAGAAATGGAACCAGAACGAATCGCTTTTTATAGAGACCAAATTGAAAGATATCGAGAAAGACAACCAGTTTTCAAAGAATTAAAAGATAAAATTAAAGAAATATTAAAGTTTTCTATAAAAAAAGAACTTTTTAAAGAGAAATATTTAATACAAGGAAGGGTCAAAACAATTTCAAGTTTTGCTGAAAAAATTTCTCGACCAAATAAAAATTATACTGATCCCATAAATCAACTCACAGATTTAAGCGGAATTCGTGTAATTTTACCTACAATTGAAAAGGAAGAAGCTGTATGTGAATTAATAAGAAGGATTTTCAAAATTGATACTAAAAACAGTTGGCATAAATTAGAAAAACTAAAACCTCATGAATTTGGTTATTTATCTCATCATTTTATAGTAGAACTTGACCCTACAAAAAAATTCCTTCAGGATTCAAACATTGAAATACCGGAGAATTTACTCAACATTAAAGCAGAAATACAAGTAAAAACCTATTTGGCATATGCTTGGAATCTAAATCAGCATGGCTCTTTTTATAAGGGAGAATTTGAACCACCGATTGAATATCAGAGAGAATTTCATAGATCTGCAGCTTTACTTGAAGAAGCTGATCATTGTATCAATAATGTATTTAAAAAAATTCATGATTATGATTCCAGTTATGGAGCTTATATGTCTAGAGAGAGGATTGAAAAGGAGATTGAACGCCTTCGAATCGTATTCAACGCTGTTCTAGATGATATAAATCTAGATGTTGGATATAAACTTGCTAAATTAGCTATGGAAATTGAAGATTGGAGACTAGCAATTGATACTTTAGCGGTTATCAAGGAGACTACAAAATGGGAAAATGAGGTAAAACATAAAAAAGCAGCAATTCTACGAGATCTCGGCTTTGCAATGACACAATTTTATGATCCCTCAGAGGATCGAGAGCAGTTTGAAGAAGGTCAGGAATTAATTAAACAGGCTACATTAATAAATGAAAGAGATGTTGATGCAATCGCTTCTCTCGGTGGATCATATAAAAGGCAAAATAATCATGAAGAAGCTTATAGAAAATACCAAGAAGCGTTAATAGATAATCCAGCTGAACCTTATCCTTTAATTAATTATTTGATCTATGAATTAAAAAAGAGTGAGAATATTAACAAAATTATTAAATATCAAAGAAGTGCTATATTAAAAGCAATTAAAAAGCGATCCAAACAAATTGGAGTCTTAGTAGACATTCCATGGGCGTTTTTTGATGTTGGTTTTTTTTCCTTACTGTTGGGCAATTTAGATGAAGGGTCTCATAATACAAATATATACAAGAGTTTAAACAATTATTTAATGGGGATTAGATTTAGTCCTAATCTGTGGATGATACATACTACAATCAAAACTTTAAAATTGATGCAAGAGAAATTTAGAGATTTGAAAGATATTGATTTAGTTTTAATACTTTTATATTTAGGAATTTTATTTCATTCGGAGAGTAATTTGGATGAAAATAACGAAATTGTGGATGAAGCAAGTCAATTTTTGAGAAATAATTCGATCCTAAGACAAAATAGATTACCTAGAGATAAAAATGTTATTATAATAGCAGGTGGGACTGATAGATCTTTTAATCAAGATTTAATGAAATATAGTTTAAACTTTTTCAACGCATTTCAAGGATATGAAGGAGTAATAATTTCAGGTGGAACTAATGTAGGAGTTTGTGCTTTAGCTGGTAAAATTAGACATAGGTATCCCAATGATATCCAATTATATGGTTACATTCCCAGTGTTTTACCTACTGATGGTACTGTACAAAGAGATGAAAATTTTAGACATTTTATAACAAGCGGAAGTGATTTTAGTATTTTAGAATGCTTTCAGTACTGGTACGACATCCTGAATGCGAACATTGATCCTTCTAAAGTAAAACTAATTGGGCTTAATGGAGGAGAAATTGCAAATCTAGAGTATCTTATCTCAATTGTTTTCGGAGCTCAAGTGGGATTAATTGAAAATAGTGGACGAGCAGCTTCAGAACTAATTAAAAATCGATGGTGGACAGTAAGAGAAGCTTCAACCTTAAGTAAAAGTACCAAACGTTTATTTAAAGTCGTAAAAAATAGCACTGAAGAAATTAAAAACTTTATCTTTAAACCTGTAATTTTTGATACCGATGTTGATAATATAAAGAAAATTTTAATTTTGACCCACGAAAGTGGTACAAACATGTTTGAATTAGACTTTGCAGGTGATCCAATAGATAATGAGATTTTGACTGCATTACTTAACGCTTTAGATAGAATAGGTCAAACTGAACTACATGTTGGAGAAATTTTATCAGTCAAATTTAGAAACGCATTCTTAACTGGTGGTTTTTTATGCAGGAATCGATTCAAGATAATCTTTCTTCTTAAAGAGACACCGTCTAAAATTTTAGAAGAAAATATTAGTAGATTTATTGAAGAATTAGAACAAAAAAAGTGTGAAGAATTTCATGAATTAGCAGATCAGTTCCATATATTTCCGCTAGATGATGAAATGAGAGAAATACTTGGGAGATCATTTGGAGAAGAAATCTCTAAACTTCTAAATTAGATACTATAAATTTTTCTTTTAATAGAGAATTAATTTTAGTATACAATATTAATTTAGAGTGAGTGCTAAATCATTTTGTTTTAGACATTTTTATTAATAGCTGAGTAATAGTGTTATTTAGAATATGTAAAAATTTTTTTAATTAAAAATTAATCTTCCTAATTATATTTACCATAAGAAAAGAACATAGGTATAGAATATATGGAGTATCAGAGTATTAAATGTACAAACTGTAATTACTTAATTCAGGGGGAATCATTAGCAAAACTTCAACAGAGTGGTCATATTGTTTGCGATAATTGTGGTACTAGCTTGATTCTAAGAGAAAACAAAATATTTTTATCAGGTACCTCTGAGTTTAGATACTTAATAGAAGGATTGAATGATTTATTATACTCCATAGGTTATGAACCAATATGGTTTAAAGAGAAATTCTATTTAGAAACCAATGATGCTATAGGTGAATGTTTTACTAACATAGAGAAATCAGATAAGTTTATCATTGTTATAGGTAAAAATTACGGATATATGAGAAATGGTAAAAAAATTTCGGTTATTGAAGAGGAATTCGATTATGCATTTTCACTTAATAAGCCTATGATGGTATTTATAGATTCAGAAGTTTTCAATGAGACAAAATTTTATCAGCAAGTAAAGGATAAGGATTTAGACTTTAATGATTTTGAAGCTTTTACTGCTGATGAGAATATATATCAATTCATTTTGAAGATTGAAGCTATTCGGCCAAAGTTATGGATGGAGTCATTCACATCAAGGAAAGATATTGTCAGCAAGATTACGAATCATTGGCCTTTACGTATTGGAAAAGATGGAATTATAAAAAAACCTCTTAAATCGAATTATGAGAGTATAATGGTTCCCGTGGAAACCGAACCAAAATACTTTAGATTATTGGAACATAGTCGTGTTTCTGGTGATATATACGAAGTTGATATCAAAAAAGGCGCTGTAGAACGCATAGAAAGTGTTATTTGGGATCTTAAAGAAGAATTATTAAAAAATGGAAATTGGGTGTTGCTTAGTGGTAAATCTGGGCTTTCCAAGACAACAACCGCAAAAATATTAGCTTATGATGTATTTAAGTCTGGAATTGATGTATACTTCAAAAACCGTCCAGAAGAAATCAAGGATTTTATTAAAAGTCTAGATGATACCACAGGTATAAAACTAATCATAATTGATGATTTACATAGGAGATCTTTTGGGGAAATTTCATCAAAAATAGGAAATCTTTATCCATTAATCAAATTTAAGAATTTAAATGTTATAGTGCTAGCAATTTCGCGTTTAACCTTAAAACAGATTAGTGATATTTGTAAGAATGTTGAAGAAAGACGTGTTATTGACAGATTTACTCAAATTAATATGGAAGATTATATGGAAAGCATTAAAAGTGCTCAAGAAAACTTGATAACAAATATTTTAACGCAAGAAAATAAATTTAAGGAGGATTTAGGAGATTTCACAAATAAACTTATCGAGAATTATGGTAATGATTTTGTTTCTTTAGGATTCGCTTTATTACAATTAGTTAAATCGGGAACTCCAAAAGTAGATGAGCATATTATTATTGAAGAAAGGCAGGAGTTCTTGAAAAACGAACTTGAAGAAATACTAAGAGGAGATGCTCTCAACCTTCAAGTTTTAATAAGTGTCTATATAGGTGCATGTTATTGTGGTTTGGTTGATGAGGCCGTTTCCGTAGATCATTTTGATCAAAAAATACATCCAAAGAAGCTTATTTGGACAGCTTTAAACGCGCTATCTAATCAAGGTTTGTTATCTAAAGCTGTTGTATTTGAAAAAAATAAAAACCTTTATCAATTCGAAGCATATCATGCAAAAATTGCTGAAATGGATATAAAAGCTTTAAAAGCAGGTTTTTGGGTGAATAATGATACATATGAATGGGATGATGTTTGTACTCTAATCCGGTTCAAAGTTGATGGTCTTCATGAACTTGATATAAACGATGTATTTTCTAATATTAAAACCCTTAAATATTTAATTTTATTAAATGTTGGAGTCCAATCGCTTCCTGATTCCATCAAAAATCTCAAATCTCTTGAAAAGTTAGATTTAAGATATAATAAAATATTTGTTCTACCTGATACAATAGGTGAATTAAAAACTTTAGAAATATTAAATTTAAAAAACAATCAGTTAAGAGTCTTACCTGAATCAATTAATGAACTCAAATTACTAAAGAAATTGGATATTAGTAATAACCCTCTGCAAAAATTACCAGAAACCATCTTTGGTTTAGCAAATATAGAAGAATTAAGGCTTGAACATATAAACTTGGTTAATTTATCTGAAAAAATTAACCAGCTTAAAAACCTAATAATTCTTGATCTGAGAAGTAATTCCTTAAAAGAATTGCCGAGCACCATTGGAGCCTTACAGTTTCTTGAAGAATTATATTTAGATGGTAATAAGTTAAAAGCATTACCAGGATCCATTGAAGAATTAAAGGAATTAAAAGTGCTCTCCTTGAATAGCAATGAACTGGTAAACATTCCAGAACACATTGGTCATTTGCATCACTTAAAAACTCTAAATTTAAGCAATAACGTGCTAGAAGAGTTGCCTGATTCAATGGGAAAACTCAAATCGCTAAAAATGTTAAATCTCGATGCTAATAATTTGAAAATATTACCAAATTCTTTGGGTAATCTCGTCCAATTAAATGAATTGAACTTAGGATTTAACAAACTTAATGCATTTTACGATAGTATTGGAAGTTTATACTCCTTGAGAAGGTTACTTGCTCAAAATAATAATATTAACCAGATTCCAGAATCTATCGGAAATCTAAAAATACTTCAGGAATTAGCTTTACACTTTAATCGATTAACATCAGTTCCTAATTCTTTAGGATCTCTTACTTCTCTTAAAAAGCTTGATATTGGCGGAAATAATATTAAGGAAATTCCAAATACAATAGGAAATCTGAAAAACTTAGAAGAACTATATTTAGGTTATGTTCAAATTAAAACATTTCCACACTCCTTTGGTAATTTAAAAAAACTAAAAATTTTTCAAATTGTAGGTAGCCCTCTCAATAAACTTCCTGATTGTTTATTTGAGCTTGAATCACTCAAATTATTAAGAATGTCTATGTGTAATATAGAATTTCTTCCTGATTCAATAAGGAAATTGAAGAATCTTGAGAAACTAGTATTAAACGGCAATAAATTGGAAAAGCTTCCAGATTCATTTGGAGAACTTAAATTTTTAAAAGAAATTACGTTAGATAATAATTTATTAAACATATTGCCTGAGAGTATTGGAAAGCTTAAGTTGCTTCGTAAATTAATTCTAAAAAATAATCAAATAACATCTATTCTTTCTGAAATTCGAGATTTATCATCCCTCCAATTGTTAGATTTAAGTAATAATAAATTAGAAAAACTTCCAGAAACTATATTCGAACTTAATTTACTAAAAGAATTTGATATCAGCAATAATGAGATAAAATATATACCATCTTCAATTGAAAATCTTAAAAATATTAACGAAATTGATATTAGTGGAAATCAAATATTTGAATTACCAGAATCAATCGGAAATCTCACAAGTTTAATAAAATTAAACCTGTCAAAGAACCAATTTACAACTTTACCTTATTCAATTGGGAACTTACAAAATCTTAAATTTATTAACTTGAGAGATAATAATTTTGGTATAGATAAGGATTCTAAAATAACTGAGCTTTTAAACAATTTAAAAGAAAAGGGATGCATCGTAATACGATAGTCATTAAGTTTATTGGTTAATTATTAAATGTTTAGCTCATTATTGAAAAGAATTAAGAAATCTATTAATAGAATTCTGTTTCAACTAATTGAACAACTTTAAGGAGCCGCTTGATCATCGAATATGACTGTATTATGTTTGCAACGTCTCCCATAACTCTGAATTTACCCGCCATCGTACTCCTTATAAGATCGATCTTACCCTCCATCAAATTTTTCCAATTTTCGTAAGAACCTTCAAATGTGTAATCTGTTTGAACATCATCTGGAGAGGTTATTGCGCCTCCATCTACGACGTATCCATTTGAGATATCTAACCACACATATAAGTCCATTTCAATATGATGGTCTGCTTTTATAATTAGTAAAAAATCTCCTTCCCAATCCTTGGCTTTATTCCTGAATCTCTCATTATTATTTATATTCTCGATAACTTCTTTAACCCATTCTTCTGTGGCAAAAAAGACCATATTCTTATTCCTCTCTTCTAATTTTTCTCCAATTAACTATTATATATTTATTGTTATATTATAAAATGTTTTCTTTATATCAACAAAAATGAAAATTCTAGATTTCTCTATTTATATTCTTGATCCTCTTCTAACTCTAATGGAATATTAAATCTAACTGAATCTAATAAATTTTAATATCATATCTGCTAAATAATTAATCAAATCTTTATCAGTAATTAAATTATCTTCAGAAATCACATGTCGATGAATAATACTGTCAATTGAATAAAGAAGAAATTTACTAATCATATTTAAATTCTCTTTATCAGGATATCCTAATTGTTTTAGAACATTTGAAATCAGAGGAACAAGCTTTAATTCATTTTGGATATATTCATAATCTTGAAATAACTTTCTATTTGAAAGAAACGCGGATTCAAGTGCGATAATAAGTAATTTATTTTGTTTATGTTGTTCTAAATATTGGCTTAAAAATGATTTTAAAAAGTCTGGGAGATTATCAATTGTTAAGCTCTTAAGATTTATTT
The DNA here is from genome assembly GCA_016839635.1 of Promethearchaeota archaeon. Next base: position 13,959 of record JAEOTV010000224.1, read on the forward strand.
CTTCTAAGAATTCAGCATACCCTTGTTTAATAATTTCTTTGATAATATCTGGTTTTCCATTCTCAAAGTGATAATAAAGTGTGCCGATACTTATGCTTGCCTCTTTCGCAATGTGATTTGTACTAATATTATTATACCCTTTTTCTTGGATCATTTGAATTGTTGTATCTATTATTTCTTTTTTAACATTTCTAACGCTCAAATTTTAATTCTCCCCTAAATTCTCTTATTGCTATATAATTATGGGTTGTCGAAATATTTAAACTTATCGAGCAAAGCTCGAAAAATTTATAAATATAAATTAACATATATTCTTCGAGCAAAGCTCGATAAAAAATATTAAAATTTTTAAGGTGAAAGTAAAAAAAATGTCATTAAATGTAATGGAAGAAATAAAATCCATTAAAGATAATTTAGATAATGGGGTAAACTATAAAGAAGAAAAGAAAAATTTCTTTCAAGTCGTAGATTTTGTTAAAATCCATGAAATTAAAGATGAAGAGATCTTAGAAAAAATAAGTGAGCTAAGATATAACATGGCAAGAACATGGAGACCAAACCAATTTTCAATTCAGTCGGGGCTGCTACTATGGACAACGTTAATAGGATTTGGAGCTTTTTTGATCTATAGTACATTTTGGATTTTGGCACAATTAACAGGTCTTGGAATATGGATGAATATATTATATGCGATCACTCTCATTCTTGGCTGGCTTTCAATTAATGTGGGAATTCATAATTTGGGGCATTACATTGCAGGAAAATTAGTAGGAATAAATTTTCATGCCTGGGTTATACGTAAAGCGGTATTTCAATGGGCATTAATTATTGAGTATAAATCCTATCTAATGGTTACCTTTAGGAAAAGACAAATACTTCATATCGCGGGACCAGTATCAACTCTTGGGGCACCTTGGATAATTTACTTAATAACTTTAAATCCAATTATGATTGGAATAGGGATTTATATGTTTGTTGCATCAATCCCTGTAATAGTAAAAAAAAAATGGGATTACGGAAGAATTTTTAAAGAAAGACAATTGAAAAAGCAAAATAAAAAAGCCCAAAATCAAATCTAATATCTTTTTTTTATTTATAATTTTAATATCATTTCTTTATCTCCATCATTTTCAATAAAATTGTATGTATAATTTTTCATTTATATGGATGTGATTAAAATACAATTAAACAGATTAATAAAAAAAAGATAAATAATAAAAATTTAAATTTAAGCCTCAGTTTCCTTTAACATTTCACCAAAAAGTCGTTTTACAGCATCAATCCGCTTTTCTTCACCGATTTGTTCCACATCTTTTAATGAGATAGCTTCTTTTGGACACACATCAATACACGCAGGATATCTTTCACCTCTCTCAGGATCGATATAATCTTCTTTCATAGTCTCACAAAGATCACAAATCAGAGCTTTTTGGGATACAATATGTAAACTTAAAACTCCGAAATCGCACGCCCTAATACAGAAGGCACATCCGTTACATTTATCGTCATCAACAATGATAGAACCTGTTGTCTTATCTTGTTCCAAAGCTTTTTCAGGACAACTGCGAACACAAGGCGCATCATCACATTTTTGGCATGCTAAGGCGACGTTTAAGATAGGTTCAATTCGGACTCTATGAATTCTAGTGTTAATCGGGTTAAATTCACCATCATGAACAAAAGAGCAAACACTTTCGCATGTCTCACATCCAGTGCATAAATCTGGATCAACAATAATAAATTGGTGTACTACACCGCCCCTTTTCTTAGTTCCGCTTTTCGACATTTACTTTTTGCCTCCTATTGGTTTTAATTTACCGATCACAAAATCTAATCCGAGAGATTTTAATGTCTCATCAGTTGGAATTCCTGTTTGGGTGTCCCACCCTCGAGATTCATAATATCCACTTAATAACTTTTGATATCCATCCTCTTTTAAAGTCACACCCTTCGCTGGCCCTTTTGTATGTGCTTCCTTAAAGAATCTCTCAGGAGGATGATCATCATCTCTAGTCCATCCCTCCCGAATATTAAAGCATTTAGAAAGAGTGACAATTGCATCTCCTCTTTGCTGAAGAAATGTATCTGTTACTGGAATTCCAGTTACCAGTTCAAAAACTTTCGCCATTTCAGCATCATTTTCATAAATTCCTCGAGTAAATTTACACACTATATAGGAATCAATAATCGCATAAATATCTTCTAATTCTTTAATAGCTTTACCTCTTTCAAGGGGTTTATCATAGGCAAATCTATCAAATTTACCTTTTGCATCCAATCCATAAGCTCCATTCCTTAAGTGGCATGCTCCTCTAATCGAAACGCTTTCTCCAACTGCAAAAGAAGTCATTCCATGAAGATCAAATGCTGGCATTTCTAAACCCTTAATATGCATACCATAAAAACCAGCATTTTTTTTACCCATTTCTTCTAATCGTATACCTGCTTGCCTAGTTCCATCACCAAAAATCTTTCCAGCAAATCCTTTACCTAAAATCATCTCTTCCGTGAATTTTGCTAGATTTACTGTAGACCCAAAAGGTAATTCATAGCCTAAGTCTTTTGTTGTAATTAAGCCCAAATCAAAGCATTCACATGCCATTGCAGCAGTTACTCCTCCAGATATTGCATCAATCCCTAAATCATCACATAATTGAACACACTTAAATACTGTAGGCCAATCATAACATCCTGTAGCAGTCCCAAACCCATAACAAAGTTCTACATCTATACTTGCATATAAGTTAGGCCAATGAGGATGTGTTTTTGGTACCTTAGTAATGTGATCACAAGCAATTGAACATTGAGAGCATGCAACCTTTTTCACCACCCAATCATTATTAAGTGTATCTCCTGTAAAAGTTCCATCATCAATTTTTTCCCAGGTTCCTTCGCGATAATTAAATGTGGGCATCATTCCAAGTTTATTATAGCTTGTAAGGCCTGCTGGAGTTCCCAAATCTCTATATTTAGCTGTAGCAGGTCCATTAGCGACTTTAATTAATTTTTTAGCTAATTTAAAAAATTCAACGGGTTTTGCTACTTTTATACCCTTAGTACCTCTAAAACATATAGCTTTAAGGTTTTTAGAACCCATAACAGCACCCATTCCGGTCCGTCCTGCTTGTCGATTACGATCGTTAGTTATACATGCCATCCTGCTCATTCGTTCTCCCCCAGGACCAATTGCCATAACAGCTAACCTATAGTCTTGAAATTCTTCTCTTAACAATTCTTCTGTATCCCAACAACCTTTTCCTGCAAGTTCTGGGCATGGAACGATATAATAATCATCATCGTCCACAACCATATATGAAAGTTCTGGGGCTTTCCCTTTGAATACAAGCATATTGATACCAGCACGACGGGCTTGAGCTCCAACTGATCCAGAAGATATTGCCATACCAAACATATCAGTTAATGGAGATTTAGCGAATACACCATATTTCGAACTTGTGGGAAGAATAGTTCCTGGGAAGGGGCCATGTGCATACACAAAGACGTTTTCTGGACTTAAGGGATCAACACCAGCAGGGCATTCATCCCATAGTATTTTAGCAGCAAAGCCATATCCCCCAATCCAATCTCGACAGAATTCATTGGATAATGTAGATTTACTAATCTTACCATTTGTTAAATCTACATCAAGTCTTGTTTGACTAAAACCCGAAACTTTATCAGGAACAGGTATTTCCTTAGTTTTACTCATGTTTTTCACAATTAGTTGTATGTTTATATTTTGAATAGATTGTAGATATTAAAAATAAATAACCAAAATTTTAAAGGTTACTTGTTAATCCTAAAAATCTCTCACTTTAAAATTCTTAAGTAGTACATTTACCTTAATATTTGAAGAATAAAATAGAATAGTGAACAAA
>JAEOTV010000225.1 GCA_016839635.1 Promethearchaeota archaeon
ACTTAGAATTTACTGAAGAAGTTAGAGATGTTATTTTACCATGTATTACTTGTGGTCAATGTTCAGCTCAGTGTGAAAATAAAATTCGTACTGTTGATATTATTGAGGCTTTAAGAGCTGCATGTATAGAATCGGGAGTACCTATGATAGATAAGCATGAACTAGTAGATAGATTAGTAAAAGAGCGAAATAATCCATATGGTGGAGCTGCTAATGAACGATTTAAATGGGCTAAGGATGCGGGTTTGGAGAAATTTATCAATAATAAAGACGCTAAAATTGCTTATTATGTTGGATGTACTGCTAGTTATCGGCAAATTGAAGTTGCAATAGCAACTGCAAAATTATTTGAACAATTAGGTATGAATTTCACATTAGTTGCTGATGAAGTATGTTGTGGAAGCCCATTCTTTAGAGTTGGGGCTGTTGATACTGCACAAGGATTAATGAGGAAAAATCTTGAAGCTTTTAAAAATGTACAAATGGTCTATTTCAGCTGTGCTGGTTGTTATAGAACTTTTACTATTGATTATCCAAAATGGATGGCTGAAGATGAAAAACTTCCATTTAAGACTCAACATGCATTTGAACTTGTGGCCCGATTAGTCCAACAAGAAAAAATCAAATTCAAACCTAACAAGGAATTAAAGGGTAAAGTGGTTACATATCATGATCCCTGTCACACTGGAAGACATTTTGCAGTTGATATGGAACAAGAGATGATTGAGAAATCTGAAAATCTAATGATGGATAGTAGAAAAATTAAGAATGCAATCGAAGCGTGGTACGACGTTCCACGAGTTATTCTTAGAAAACTTGAAGAAGATGTGGCAATTAAATTTAAAGAGATGTACCGTATAAAACTTGATAGCATGTGTTGTGGAGCAGGTGGAGGAGTGAGGGCAGGATATCCTGAATTTTCTCTTAAAACCGCAAGTCTTCGATGTGATGAAGCGAATGCTGTAGGTGCGGATATTTTAACAACTGAATGTCCATTTTGTTGGAGGAATTTATCAGATTCGAACGATCAGTATAACCATGGTTTACAAGTCATGGGGATTCTTCAGATGATTACAGAATATAATCTTTTAGAGACTTTAGAAAAACCAAATGAAAAAGATTTCTTAACCCCTTCTATTAGAGAGACAATGGAAGAGAACCCAAAAAAATGAGAAAGAACTCATAAAAATTTTATTTCTTTTTTTATATATTATCAAATATTAAGAATTTAAAAGTTACCGCAGCATGTTTTTTTTAGTTTCTGAATAATTTAATTTTTATCAAAGTAGAGAAGTAAGATATATATTAAAAACAAGTGTTATTCTACTTTATAGATATAAATTACATAAAAAATATCTTTCAAAAAGAAATAAGTAAACGTTAAGTGAAATTACATGGATTTAAGAAGTAACGCTAGAAAATATCTTCCTTTAATTGGATTTGTTTTGATTATAGGCCTTGTTTTATCTGGGTGGATTATATATCTTCCAACAATTCCTGAAAAAATTCCAAAGCCCGCTAAAAGAAAAGCAATAATTTTATGTAGTGCAAACGATTTCTACGGTAGTGAATCTGAAGATGAATTTAATGGTGGAAATGATGCTACATTTGTAAATGATGAGGGAAATTGGACCTTTTCAGGAACTCCAAATAGTGTGGGAGTTCATTCCTTATTTGGTAATGAAACCACTGGATCTATATTTATTGAACCAACTGATGGTAATCCAATAAGTGGTGAATTTACACTAGATTATTCAAATTTTTATGGATTACATGAATATGCCCTTTATAACTTAACAGCTAATTTATTCATACAAAGTGCTGCTACGGTTGATGGTAAAGGTGCTCAAATTGCACTTCGTTGGTTAAATTCGACTGGTGGAGTTGTAAGAACAGACAAATCTAACAGTCTTAACTCGACAATTGGTAAATGGGTATCTCTTAATATTGTAAGTGTATGTAATAATGAAACAGGAACTGAAATTACAGATTTAGAATTAGTTTTTTCATTTGAGGGTGTTTTTGCAGGAGGACCTGCAGATCATGTATACCTTGATGATTTAATTCTGGATAGATTAGTTCAAATTAACTTGACAGATCCCGCAGATCCACCTCCTGATGGTAAAATTAATTCAGATGGTTTTCCTGCTCAAGCGTTGCAAGTTTATTGGATTTTAAAAGATAATGGATATACCGATGATAATATATTCTTAATGCTCTATCATACGGGAGATGATGTAATAGATATCGATGCGGCTGATATTTACACTAATGATTTAAATAGATCCGGAGTACTTGCTGGCATAGATGTTGAAAATGATGATGTGAATGCAAGTAGGTTTAAGCAAGAATTAGATGTGTTTAACCCGGGTTCCTTTGCCTCAAGTTTGCGTGCCAAGGATCAATTGATAATTTTCATGACTGATCATGGTTCAAATGCAGTTCTTCCAGATAAAAATGCGACATTTCATTTCGAAGCAGATAATAGCTATATTAATGAAACAGAATTTTATGATTTAGTAAAAGAAATACCTTGTACGAGAATGCTTATTTGCGTGGATTGTTGTTTTAGTGGTAATTTTCTAAATGAAAATAGTAATATTGGTCAGAGTTGGTATAATTTACCTAATTGTATTTTAATAAGTGCTGCGTCAAATGTTTTATCTTGGTATTGGATTAACAATAAGAACCCAGATGGTTTTGCAGGATCATGGTTTTTTCATCCATTTTGGGAACAATTAGATCTAAATCAAACTTTATTATCTGCTTATAATTTTGCATTAGGATTTAATCCGAGTATTAATTTTCCAAAATCTGTTGCCATTATTCAGAATCCGTTGATGAAAGATTATTTAGGAATAAATGATGCATGGAGTTTTGATACCGATCCTCAATTATAAATCTATTTTTTCAATCCTTTTTTGTTAATTTAATAGTGAACTCTTTGATTATATTGAGTTTTTTAGATATTTACTATTTTCTTCACTTAAATTTATATTACAATTAGAATTTATTCTAAAATAATAAGGTACAAATATAAGGTCATTATGAAAGAAGTTTTTAAGAAGCATCGCAATGAATTAATTTTCAATTTAATTATCTTCATATCACTTCTTTTAACAGGTGTAAATTCTCAAATCTACATTGATTTAAATAATCAAGAAGATAAAGGCGATCTCCTTAATAAAAACAATACAATATTTATTTCTCAAGGTTCTAATAATGATACTACAGCACCTATTATTACAGTCATTCAACCAGAATACAATAATAGTATAATTAGAATAAAATCTTACACAATAATAGCAAATATAACCGATGAGAATCCACCCCTTTATGGTAATGTAACATTTCAAATCTCAAATTTTACTCACTTTTTATTTAATGCTTCAATGAATCTTGACGGAGGAAATCAATGGAGTTTTAATTGGGATAATATCAGTTTATATCCAAATAGATTTTATAGGTGTTATATAATCCAAATTGTAGCTAAAGATTCATCATCAGATCACAACATTGGAATGAGTGGAGAATTTTATATGTATTTAAATTTACCCGGAGTTAATCCAGGTATGTTAAATATATTTCTCTATCTTATAATAGTAAGCTTACTTTTTGCAGGAATCGTAGTTTACTTAAATAGAAAAATACTTCGTAAAGTACCAGGCAAAAAAGCAGAAGAGGGGTAGGGAATCTACGAATATTAAATAAAATTTCTTTAAAATTGATATTTTAAACAAAAACTAGGACCTAAGATACATAAAAATATAAGAAATTTCTCAAAATTCATTATTTACAAATATTTTTAAGTATGGTAAATTTAATTCCAAAAAAATAAATGTCAAAATTTTCATTAATAACAAAACAGAAAGTTATGATTTTAGGAGTAATTTAGATATTGACTATTCAAGATGATAAATCTGCTTATCCTTATATTACACAATTTAAAAAAGAGCCTTTTAAATCGTTTTTAAATATTAAAAGAAAAGAAATTAAAAGTTTCTATTACAAGAATTATACCAAACTAATTGAATTCTATCAATATTTTAATCAAAACCTATTAAATGCACCTCAATTAAATTTAGAAACAATTTATTGGTTCCTTTTACTTCGGAAATATCTTAAAGAAGATAAAAATGCAAATAGAGAAGAATTATTTAAATTTATAAAGAATTGTGAAGTTCATCAATATGAAAAAATAGGATTCAAATTATCTCCTTATTCTGATAATATTCCCGACATTTATTCTACTTATTTAGCATTATCTTGCCTTAAAATTCTAGGTCTTTTAAAAGAATATCTGCTTTCTGAGAAACAAACCCAAATTAAAGGAGAAATTAAAAATTTCGTTTTAGCCCATAAAAAAGGAAACAATTTTGTACATTGCCAAGATAAGGATTGTGAAACCTGCAAAAATTATCATCCTGCACAAATTTTATATTATGTATTGGAAATCTTCTCCCTCTTAGGAGTTGATGTTCGTAATAATAGGGACCAATTTCGTTCATTTCTCAGCGATAGAAAAAAAGACTCATCATTAATTTTTAGACTTTTATGCCTTAAATACATAGATCTTGATTCTGAAGTTAAAGATAAAGAACTGCAATTCCTTCAACAACAGCAAAAAGAGAGTGGGGGATTCAGTTTTAATCAAGAAGCTAATATTAGTACAACTTTCTGGATGGGTTATACACTTGAGTTATATTCATGGTTATTAGACTATAATCCTACTGGGATTTATTCCTATATAAATCAAAAATTAGAGGAAATCATAACTGTTCAAGAAAATTGGGCGTTTCCTAAATTAAAAGAAGTCTCAAAATTAATTGTTCTTCTCTCATTGATTTGGCGGAAGTTTATTGAAGAAATTGAGAGAGAAATATTTAAGCATTTAGAAAAAGTAAATTATATTGACGTTAATCATTTAAAGACTACTTTTGGTTTTGCAGAATATATTGAAGATATTATATCATATATCAATCTTAATTACAATTTCAATTTACAGGTTGTAGACAATGAAGCTGAATTTAGGAAATATATCAATAACCTCAGCCAGGGAAAAAAAAAGTTCTTACAAGTCTTCTATGATAAACTAAAGAACAATAGTATCATTTCTTTAACCGATCTCTCAAAGAAATATAGGTTTATAAACAATGAACCATTGAGATTGAGGGAAGAAATCTTTCCAATAATCAAAGAAATGGTTGAAAAAAGGTTTTTTATAGGAAATATTAGAACAAAAAAGGTTTTTCTTGGTTTTAAAACAAAATACTTATTCTATTTGAACTATCTTTTGAAGAAAATTATTGTTTCTGATATGGATTTGAACACAGAAAGATTATATGAAGAAAAAGAAAAACTTGGAGACATTAGAAATGATATTTATAATATGACTTTAAAATTAAATAGAGTTACCTCCCAGATAAAAGAAGAAATTGAAAGTTATCTTTTAATTGATGAGATTGAATATGCTAAAGTGAGGTTAAAATTCATATTAAGAGACGCTTTAATGGAAGCGGATTTTTTAAATGAAAATATCGAAAGCTCTTTTAACGAAATTCTTAAATATATCAACATACAAGCGAGTTTAGGTGCAGAGATCGCTCAATGGAATAAATTATATTCTGTTTTACAGAAGAGATTATCAGATGTAGGTGCTTATCTTCAGAGTAAAATACAGGAAAAAGAAGATTTAAGAAATCTAAATGACTTATTAGAAAATTTAAAAGAAAGAGTCGGTATCATTGAAGAAGATTTACACAAAAGATTAGATTCTTTCAGAAAGCTATTCAGCGATACTTTTGAAAAAGAATATGATAACGAGAAACTAAATCTTATTCTAGAGGATTTGGATCTAATTGCTCAAAATGTTAAAAAATATGATGCTATAATATATAATGTTTCTCAGCAGGTCACTACTAAGGAAAAGAAAATTGTTAAGAAACATAAAAAGACTATTGATAATTGGGTAAAGGTAAAGGATTTTTTCAATGTCGAATTCAATTATTATATTGATGGATTCCAACTTTTCAACATTAACTTACAAAAGATTGAAGAAATAAATGAACAAATTAAAATTGATATTAATGAAATCAACAACAAAACAAGAAGTAAAATAGTGGCAAGTGCATTCCAAGATGCCTTTAATATTACCAAGAAAGAAACTGATCTGTTATTAAATAAGAGATTAAATGAAATTAAAGAACTTCAATCAGCAATTAAACAAGAAATTAAAAAAAAGCAGAAGCTCTATATACTTTATCGGCACATACAGGACAAATTAGAGGTTTTAGAATCTAATGTGATCGAATTATTTGCTAACCAGGTAAAGGATTTAAAAAACAAAATCATAGAAGAAAGAAATCGAAGTAAATTGGAGGATTTTGATAATTATACTTCTCAAAATATTTCTGATCTCAAATCTCAATTGAAAAATACAAAAAGTAGTTTAAATTTATCTCATAATTTAACAATTGAGGATATTACCAAAAGATTTGATGTGTTAAAAAGTGATTATGATAAGATAAATAAAATTTATTTAAAAAAATTAAATGATTGTTATAAAAACATTGATAATTTTAAAGAAAAATCAGAGCTCAGTATAATTCAATGGGAGAAATTAAGTGAATTTTTTATCAATGAAATTTCAATTTTAAAGGATGAGTATGTCAATCGTATTATTTCATCAAAATTAAATGTAATGGCTGTTGAGAAAAAAACAAATAATATTAAATTAGTTGATTTAAAGGATGAAATTAAATTATCTTGTAAGATTCTTGTAAATAGATTAAAGGATATGATTGAGATTTCGAAAATCAATGCAGAACTTAATGAAGAAGAAAAATCTATTTTAGTATACACTGATCACTATTATTTAAATAAAGAACTCAAGAATTATATTGATAATAACTTATTAAAATTAAATAGGGAGAGAATTGGTAAAATTTTAGCATTATATGATTCAAGCATTAGAAATAGGACTTTAAACACCAATATGTTAGAGCTCCAAAACAGAATTAATGATTTAAGAATTTTTAAAGATGTTCTCCCAAATCAATTCTATGAAAAAGTTCGGGAGCTTCAAATTAATCAGGAAAGGGAAGAATATATAGCTACAAAAAATAACTTTGAATCAATTCTAGAAAATGAAAGAGCAGCCATAAATAAAATAAACCAGAGTTTAAAGGTATTTAATGAAATGCAGAGTTTTATAAGACAACAATTCAATAGCCTTAACATAGAAATGAAAGCGTATTCTGATAAAGTCTTCAAAGAACCCGAAAGTTATGATAATTACTTAAGAATTCAAGAAACTTTTGAAAGTAATAGACATAAAATTAATGAGGAATTGAAGAAATCTCAAAATAAAATTGAAGAACGAATAAATTCACTAATTAGTAAATCTGGTGATTCAAGTAAATTAGTTCCGGAAATAAGAGAGTTATATGTAAAAACAAAAAATGACTTTTCAAACTTTTTTAACAATAAAATACAAAAAATTAATGATTATTTAAACAAGATGAAGAGTGAGTCATTTCGAGAGAAGTTGGTAAATCTTGTTAATAAAAAAAAGATTCATTTAAGCCAATTACTTGGTAATTTAGAAAGAAAAGTAGAAGATAATATCGATATTAAAGAATTCAAGAAGAGTAATGTTTTAATTCAAAAGAGAGCAAAAAGTATTGAACTAGAGATCAAGGAGATTACAAAATCTATTGATAATACAACGAAAGAATTTACTAAACAATCTAAAAACTTTAGACATACGTCAAAATTTATACTAGAAGATTTCCATAAATTTATTGATGAATATACGGAGATTTTAACTGAAAAAGTTAAAGCTTTGGAACGTTTAATTCTAAAATCATATATAGATATGACTCTGAAAGCTGTTGCAAATGGATATTTAACAGTTGGGTTTCTAAATAATGAATTAAAAATAAAAAAACAAAATATACAAGATCATTTACTCTTTCTAATCAGTGGCGAAGATTTAAATGGTAAATATGACCCCAGATTTGCTATATACTATGAAAATCCGGAAATACTTGAAGATCTAGATGAGGCCGAACTAGAAGTCATAAAAAGTACTAATTTTAAAATTAATATGATGATGCGTCATCTAAAAAATATAGCGAGTCAATATGGTTCCATTATTGCCTTCTTTGCGAGTGTTGTTACAATTTCATATTATTTATTCCTTTTTAGTGGAGGGAATCCTGCTGTACTTGCTTTACCAATTGTAATTACGGTACTTCTTATAGTATTTTATTTATTGAGAAAAAGTAAAGAAGAGAAGATAAAGTAACCGATAATTTTTCTTAATACACTTCTTTTTTTTTTATATTTCTGATTAGTCATAATCCATAATGAATTGCACATGATTATCTGATTTCTTAAGATATCCTAAAAAACATGCTTGATTAAAATGAGTGTGAAATTTACGATCAATGATATCTTCATCACGAGCAAGTTCTTGAAATTTTCTGTAATCCAATGTTCCATTTGTGCCATAAGTTTTAACTATATTAATTAGTGATTTTAAATTTTTATTCAAATATTTTTTTTGTTCCTTAAATTTCTTACTTTTCTTAGATTTCAGTCTAATTATTTTTTCTCGAAGGTTGAATTCATTAATTCTTATTAAATCTGAGTAAAATGTTACACCACACTGTTTGAGGCTTTGGTATTCTTCACTCTCACAGAAATCATCCAATTGTGTGATAATTTCTTCTATCGATCGATTAGCTAATTGATTTTGCTCTAATTCTTTTCTCTCTCTAAAATTTTTAATTAATTCTACTCCTGAATAATGAACTGGTTGGTCAGGAAATATAATGTTCTTACGTTCTAAATCTTTGATTAACCTCAATTGGCCAGGATCAGAAAGAACTATGTTCATTGTTTTTTCTTTTCTTCTGGCAACAATGTAAAAGGGAACATCAACTGTTTCTTCTGTTACAAGTATATAACATCTTCCCGGAGCATATCTTCCTGTTCTTCCGCGTCTTTGAATTAACCTGATTTCTGAAGGAACAGGTTCAAAAAAAATGATAGCGTCCACATTTGGAATATCTAAACCTTCTTCAGCCACACTTGTGGCGACCAAAATATTTATTAATCCTTCTCTAAATTTTCTTAAAATTTCTATTTGTAAATGTTGGGGAAATCCACTATCATCCATTTTAGTTGCTTGACCAATGAATTTTTCAATTTTCAGTTGCTCATTAAATTCAGTTTGTAATTTATTCTTTAGAAATTCTGCCATTTCCCGAAATTGTGTGAAGATTAGTATTTTTTTATTGCCAAATTCTTCAATTTCATCTTTAATAAGTGATATAATCTTCTTTAATTTAGGATGGGAGAGATTTATGTAATCTTCACTTTCAATTACAGAATTTATATAGGTAAAATGTTCTGAATTTGCAATTCTTTTTGCAGATAGGATATCTTTATTCGCCTTATAATTAATTTTTTCTAAAAATGATTTAAAAAGAGAAATATCCTGTGTCTCTAATAGATCTTTAGCATGGAGAACAGATATGCAACTTGAACAATAAGAATATATAGAAGGGAGATCAAGTTGGTTTTCTTTAACAATATCTATAACCCTAGGATGAGTATAATACAACGACTCTAAATATTCATCTTCTGATAATTCTATACCTTCCCCTCTTTCATATTGTATAGATAATGTCAAATCTCGAGCAATTCCTAAGAAATCCAATTTGGAGTAATATGGTTTATTGGGAGGAATTAAATTGTTTTTGACAAACCATTTTAAATATATTTCAAATAAATTATACCAAACTGTACTTAATTCTCTTATTTTAATTGGCAAATCTATTAAATTAATGTAAGTATCGATATCATAGATATAATCTTTTACATCTTTATCTTCATAGTTTTTAAATACAATGTTTTCAATGTATAAGTTATCGCAGATTTGCTGAATTCGTTCATAATTCTTTCCGGGAGATGCTGTTAGTCCTAATATTAATGGATCTGTACATGTATTAATATATTCTTCTGAAATTGAATTATACGCATAATTCCCTTTAGTTTTATGAGCTTCATCGAAAATAATTAGTGAAACTTGTGTTAAATCATATCTACCTCTCATTAAGTCATTTTTTATTACTTGGGGAGTGGAAATTATTATTTTTGAACTCTGGAATGATAAAATTCTCTTCTCTGGAGGGATTTTCCCGGTAAATAATGTAATCTCATTTATATCAATATCAAGAAATTTTTCGCATGAATCTCTATGCTGTGAAACTAATGGTCGTGTAGGAGCAAGGATAATAATTTTTGCTTTTGAATATTTTATCAAGCGATTAGCTATTAATAAAATACCAATTATCGTTTTTCCTAACCCGGTTGGTAAAACTACTAATGAATTCTTATTTTTACAATTTTTTACAATATTTTTTTGATATTCTCTAAATAAAATTTGATTCTTCTTCAAGAATGGTTCATTTAAATATACTCCAGGTTCTTCTTTCATATTTAAAATTACTGAAGATTATTTACTTTTAAAAATAACATCGCTGTAAGATTATTATAATATTAAAATTACTTTTACCTAATAGAAGCTAATTATTAATTTAGAAATAAGTTAATTAATTCCTTAGTTTTGTAGAAAATAATGTTTTAGCTTTTGTTCGGAGGGAAAAATAAAATTTTCTTTTTTGTATCTACTCGTCTTATTAGGTTCTTATTTTCGAGTAGTTTTAATGTTAATACAACCCAACCTCTAGCAACCTGATGGAGAAATCTATTATTATTGGGATAAATAGCTTTAATTATTTCTTTTGGGGAGATTCCATTTTGTGAATTAAAATAAATTATATCTAATACTTGCTTCTCTCGGTCTTTCCTATGCTTTAAAATTTCAGCTATTCTCTCTTGAGGTTTTTCTATAGGACTCCCATGAGCGGCAAGAATTAATTTAAGATTAGGCAATTCCCCAATCTTTTTAATTGTATTTACATATTCTGCTACATCAGAATTTGGTGGTCCCAACCAGGTAGTTATAGACCTTAAAATGTTATCACCTGAAAATAATATGCCTTTATCCTCGTTGTAAAGAGAAATATGGTCTATTGCATGTCCAGGGGAAGGGAATAATTTCCAGGATTCTCCATTAATTAAGATATCTGTGTTATCTTCAATAATTTCCTCCGGATCATTAATATAGGATGCCCCAAATATTCTTTGATAAAATAATCTTGAACCAGCATTTCTTAAAAAATTGATAATTTTACGAGTAGATTTTTTTCTAATTCTCAAATAATCCTGATAAGCATCTGTCTCAAATGTTTTTATAAAACTTTTTTTATCTCTAATAATCTCTTGGCTTTTTTTTGTTAATACAATCCTTATTCCTGACGCCTTTCTTATTCGTTTTAATCCACTGAAATGATCAGGATGACAGTGAGATACAAGAATTCTTGTTAGTTTGAACTCTTTGTTTTGCTCTTTAAAATAGTTCTCAATTTCCTTCAATTCATTAATTAAATGTTTTACTGCTCTTTTTGTACCATATCCTGCATCATAAATAAGTCCATCTGAGCCAGCTAAAACATATATATTTTCAGGGGGTTTGATTGCTCCAAATCTCCCTTTTTCCTTTATTAAAAAAATATCAGGATATACTTCTCTCATTCAACTTTTGTAAATCTCCAAAATATTTATTAGTTGGTCTTATTAAACTAGGTATTATGCCATATGCAATTGTGCTTTCTTTTGATGAAGAAAGTTCGTATCCGATAAATCAAATTTTTGAAAATTTTCAAGATAAAAAGATCGGGGCTATGCATTACGACCCAAAATACAAACCTCATATTACTTTGAATACTTATGAAAATATTAATACACAATCTGCGAAAGAAAGATTGACTCTTTTCTCTATTGAGAATAAACACTTTAAAATCCAGCTAAGTAGTATTGGATATTTTCCCGTTGAGAAAAGCGTAATTTTCTTGAATCCGAAAGCATCTAATGAGCTTTTAAATATTCAACAGAAAATATATAGTCTTTTTAAGGATTTTGAAACGGGAACATCTCCTTTAACTTGGGTTCCACATTGTACACTTGGTATGTATCTCCAAAAGGAAGATTTTGTTGAAGCTATTGATATAATAAAAAAGGAAATTGTGATTACAGAAGAAAATCCGTTTTATATCCAAACCACATCAATTTCGCTTGTTAAATTTGAACGAGAGCCTTTAAAAATTGATTGGTGGTTAGATTACCCCCTTAAAGGATGAAATTATTCTTTGATATTTGAATAAATAAAGAAAAAAAAAAAGGTTTGAAAAAAGAATTAAGTACTTTAGAAGTATTTAATAGCTAAAAGGATTTCGTCCCGAGTTACTTTCTTTCTTTTGGCGTGCTTTGTTAATGATAAAGCAGTTTTTGTGATTTTGGTTGCTGATGAACCCATCCAATCAACTAATTCATCCACTGCATCACGAGCAACAATAATAGCACCATTATGTTTCATTAATCTTCTAATGGGACTCCAACTAATATATTCGGACATTTTGTATTCCTCCACTATATTATATTTTTTTTTAATTATTATTGAAATTTGTTATTTTTTAAGAGTTTGTTATATAGATATACATCTTTTAGATATTTAAAGATTTTTATTCAATCTTAATTTTATGGAGAATAAAATGAAAAAAGTACAACGACAAAATTCAAAAATAAGAAGATGATTAACCTCGTGAAAGTTAGACTTATTTTACGGATAGTGGATTTTTGTTGAAATTTGGGTATTTAATTGATATTACTTATATTTTAATTCTCTATTTAATGATTATAGTCAAAATTAAAAAAGATAAGACGAAAATATTCAAATTTTGAAACGGTATATAGACAAATTTTTGAAGATCTTCTATTTGAATTATTTAAAAAATTAGGGAGTTTAAAGTTCTTGAAGCTAAATTTTTAAACTATTTCATTAAAATGAAGGATTAAATCAATTGGATATGTTTTGGCTTAAATTTCTTTAAATTAAAAAGAAGAATCTAATTATTGTTCTCTACTTTACTTTATTCATTCAATATATAAATCCTAAATAGCATTACATTCTTTTATAATAGAATAATTACTATGATAGAAAAATAATGATTAGAGATAAAACACTAAAATGGTTTTTCACTTATATGGGGGTATTTTTCATTGTTGTTATCATAGGGACTCTTGCACATGAATTTGGGCACTATATTGTAGCAGTTATTTATGGTGTTCCTGCTCGAATATGCTATGCTTATACTTTTTATTTTAGTTCTTTAACAACAGATCAGAGATTTTGGTTTTTAATGGGTGGACCTATAAGTTCTTGGTTAGTTTCTACGATAGGTATTATAGTTATCCTTTTGAAATACAGAAATATGCACAATGAAACGAACCAGTCTATTGGAATTGGTCAGACTATTTCTATTGTGGCAACTTCATTTAGTATCCGTTTCATTTTTAATGCTGGATGGTATTTTATTAATACGACCCTTCTTGGTATACCAAGTGGGGCGGATGAGGCTATAATTGCTCGTGATTATTTGGGAATTCATCCTGATTTCTTAATGTATGGCAGTGCAATAGTTGCTCTGATTGTTATTGTTATTGCACTTTATTATATCCCCCGTTTCCAGAGATATATTATCTTAATTGGAGGGATCTTCGGAGGGGTATTCGGATACCTATTTTGGAATTATTGGATTGGTCCTATTGTTCTACCTGTACCTTAAAATTCAAAAAAAGTAATAGATTCATATAAACATAATCAATACGAGTATTATAGTCTAAATAAATGAATTTTTACCAAATTATTTGTTCAAAATTACAATTTGTACATAGAACTGGTTCCTTCTTTTGTGGAAAGTAAGGAAAAACCGCACCACAGTTTTTGCATTCTAAATCATAGATATCGTCTTTAGATTTTACAATTCCATTTGAGATAAGAAGGTCTTTGAAATCATTTGAAATCTGCGTTAAAAGTGAGATTAATAGATAATGATTTAGCGATGATGCAATAATTTCAATTTTATTCGATATAATCTGTCCTATTACTAAGACGTCTTCTTTAATGAGGGATTCTGTTCCAAAATACCATAAGATTCTTTTATTGAGGTCTTTAGTAACTAACTGAAAATTTCTGTCATAGAAAAGTCGTTCTAAAATTTCAAAAAATATTTCAGGGTCTATTTGATGTTTGATTCCGACACCCATACTTATTATTGTTTTTTTAATTCCTGGTTGTTGAGCAAAGTTTCTAATGAAGCTTGAAGGAACTACTTTTGGTTCGATGGTTATTCCGTCAATGGTTATTTCTGTAGGTTTTGAATCAAGAACTCTAATTGTATCTTTATTGTTCACATATGTCACAATTGTTCTTATTTCCCCTATATTATCAAGAGAATTTGGAGTAAAATGAAGATGGATCTGTTTATTACTTTTTTCATTTAATACATCGAATTCGAGATTTATTTGTTTTATATTTTTTTCAATCTTTATATTTGGAATGTTTATTGTAGGGGGATAACACCTTGAAAATGTAAAAAATTCTGGAAATTTTATTTTGATTTTCATTTCTGCAATTGGTGCTGAACTTTGGTTATCTATAAAAATCGTGTATTGGAAATGACTGCCGAATGGTCTATAATCAGTTGCTAGTTTGATTTTATCTTCTTGATCAACTTTTTCAAAAGAATATGTATCGACTTCCTTAGCTCTAGTCTTTTCCTTAGTTTTAAAGAAAACTAATTCATGTGCCTTAAGAGGGGTTTTGTCAATCTCTTTTTTCGCCATTTTATTTTACAATAATATTTATTTTTTGAAGTCGAATTTGAAATTTCGGAACATTGATATTTAATTAAATTGTATTCTGATTTATATTTTTTTATAACTTATATTATTTAATTATACTTGAATGCAATATGTTTGAAGAATTAGATACTTTATGGCGTTCGCCAACAATTAAACCTTCTTTTGAGCTAGTCCATGTTATCTTAGCACTTATTCTATTTGAAGAAAATAAGGAAGGAATTGGTAGGTACCGGCTACAAAAAGAACTTTCAATTGGTTCTGGGACTGTAAAATCTCTTATCAAAAAATTGAATGAGGATTTGAATTTTATAAAGGTCTTAACAGAGGAAAATGTTATAAAAGGTCATATTTTAACTGAAATTGGCCTAGAATTTGTAAGAAAAATAACACAGAAATTACCATTAGTTACGGCAGGAGATTCTTCGGTAATGAAAGATATCGTTATAAAATCAGAAGGAAAGAATTCATATTTTTGTTTTGTCCGAAACGCCACTAATAAAATAACATATGGGATTGAACAAAGAGATGCTGCTATTAAAATTGGGGGTATGGGAGCAACTTGTTTGCTCTATAATGGTAAAAATTTAATTTTTCCATCTTATTCCCTTTCTGAGAACAATAAAGAACAAATGATAGTTGAGGATAAGGTTTTTGAATATATTTCCTCTGTGATTCAAAAAAAAAGAATTCAACTCAAAGAAAATGATGTAATTATTATTGGATTAGGTGAAAATCAGGAAAATGCAAGACTAGCTGCTTTAAATGCTGCATTAACATTAATCTAATTTTGGGGGTTAGATATCTATCAATTGAATTATGAAAAGGATATTATTCTATTTATTGAGGAAGAAATTCTTGAAGATATAATACAATGTGTTGAGATGGCTTCTCCTAATGAAGCATGTGGTTTAATTTTTGGAAAAACAGAAGAAAAAAAAATACCCGACAGAGAAGATGAATATTCTTATTATTGTAATGCTTATAAATTTGAGTGTGTTGAATCGTTAAACAAAAATCCAGTTGCTTTCTTAATGGATGATTATGAGAGATTAGTAAGTCTCTCCAATTCATATTCCGAAAGTTTTAATTATCAATTGCTAAGTATATTTCATTCTCATCCAGGAAGTGCTTATCCAAGTGGTATTGATTTGCCCTACATGGAAAGTTATTATAAAAGTAAAATATCAAAATTTAAGCATATAATCTGGACCATTATGAATGCTGAAAGTAAAGAACTGAATGGCTTTATCTTTATTTTTAATGAACTTAAACAAATATCAATACAAATTAGAGAGCAATAATATTAATTTATGATAAGTTATTAAACTTGTTTGAAACCGTTTTTATCAATACTACAAATTTGAAGTTCAGACCCAGAACCAGCATCTCGTTCTTTTGAGCTGGTGATTGCTGTTTTTATAAGCTCAATTCCCTTAGTTTTCGTAATATTTGGTTTCCAATCTGCTTCCAAGACACCTAAAGAAAAAGGACTACCGCTTCCAAATGAGATAAAACTTTCTTCCTCATACAATGTGCCTAGTAGGTCAATTCCGTAAAGTATACCCTTCTCTTCAGTTAAGGAGTAACCACCTACAATCATCATTGAAATGAAGTAGCTTCTTCCTGAGAAAAGAATGTTACGACAAATACTAGCTACGTATTTTGGCTCGGGCACTCTCTCTTCTTCAACTTCTTTTAACTTTGATAAAGCTCGCAGCTGATTAACGACATACTGACAATCTGCTACTCCACCTGCTATGGTGGCAGCAGTGAATTTATTTATTTCAAATAATTTTTGAGCTTGCTTAGAGGCTATAAAAGTACCTCCTGTAGCCTGACTTTCAGTACCTATTACGACTCCATCTTTTACAATTATGCCTACTGTTGTAGTACCTGTTTGCAGCATTTTTTCAATTTGTTTTTGATCCAATTGCCTAAGATTATTGTTATTTTCCATCATTTTGCGCGATAGTAGTATCTTTTATCATATATAGCTAATTTAATGTTTTATGTTAAATAAAAATTTTGTCTATATTTACTTTGCTTTAATAAATCATAATAAAGAGGAATTTTAAAAAAATTTTAAAGAAATACTTCCTTATCATACCTATTAATTTGGATATAATTTGGTAAATCTTTTATGGCAAGAAGTCAAGCTCGAAGTAAGCGAAAATACACTGGAAAAAAGTATAAACACTTCAACAAAAAGCGAAAAAGAGAACTTGAAGGACCTACTTTAGATACAGAAATAGCTCCAGAAAAAAAGAAAAAGCAACGCACATTGGGAGGGAATTACAAGCTTAAGTTGTTTGCCACACAATTCATAAATGTTACCGATCCAGGCAATAATAAAACTCAAAAAGTTAGGATATTAGGCTTTGAAGAGAATATTGCTTCGAAAGATTTGAATCGAAGGCACGTGTTAACAAAAGGAGCTGTTGTTGAAACAGAATTGGGAAATGTGAGAATTACGAGCCGTCCAGGTCAACACGGAGTACTTAATGGAGTTTTAGTTTAAAAAAAAGTTCTAATTCTTCTTATTTTGATGAGTTCTCAAATATCTTGGATTGATAATAGATTAATCCATCAAGTAATTGATTACTAGGAATTTGTTTTAATTCTTCATGAGAGAGCCATCTTAAACCATTTTTCCATTCATCTTGTTCAGCAGGAATTGTTTCATCAGGATTAAAATTGACGGAATCACGAATTGTTGTTGAAATTAAAAAAGTAACTGAAGTTCCATTCCATCCCTCTATTATTGCGCTTAGAGAGGTCTCTATTTTGATGGATAAATTAACTTCCTCATTAAGTTCTCGTATAAGAGCCTCATTTGGAGATTTATCTAAATCACTAATTTCTAATATTCCTCCCGGTATTGTTGTTGCTCCTGGAAAATAGGATTGAGATAATGCCCGTTCTCCTACTAAAAAATATTGTTTATTAGGAGAAAATACGAGATATTGAGTGCCCAGTAGACCAATTCCTTTTTTTACTCGAATTTCGTTTTTTACCATATATGTGGCAGTAGAAAACTTCATATAACTAGTATCTAAGAAAAGAAGATTGCTTTTAAAATGAAGATCATCTAAAAATATTAAAGTTCCATTATAATCCTTGGGATTTTCTTTGACATGTTTATCCCAACAAGTTCGAATTTTAGAATCGTGCTTAGAGGATAATTGAAATTCTTGGGGCCTTATTTGATTCCATCTAATATTATCTAATGGTAATTCCCCTGCCCAAAGTATATTGATGTGCTCCATACTTTTCATAAAAATAATAGAATTTAAATACCTATTCTTGAATTTTAATATTTTTTACATTAGCTTTTTTACCTTCAATTATTTCAGTATTATTACTTCCACAATTAGAGCATTTAAATAATTGAAGTCCTGTGAGTTGTGATTCTCGAGTTATGGATACTTCTGAGATTTGATTACATTCCCGGCATTTAATTTTACCCGGAAGTATTTTAATATTTAATTTGGCGCCTTCTGCAATTGACCCCTTAGTTGCCATTTCAAAAGATCGTTGAAGGAGTTCTGGGACTATAAGCGTTAATTCTCCAATTTCTAGTATTACCTCAGTAATCTTTTTAGCATTATATTTAATGGCTGTAGCTTCAGCTACTTTAAAAATGTTATAAGCAAAAGCAAACTCGTGCATAATAGGAAATCTAGGTTTTTAATTGTATTTTTCTTATTTCTTTAGCAACTTCAAGCATTACCTTACTCTTCTTCTTCCCTTTTGCATCTATTATAACTCTTCCAGGGTCTTCCCACCACGATCTAGGGTATTTATAACTACTTTCAGTTTCAGCATGGTAACCTAAATTGCGAGCTGCTTTTACCATCTCTTCTAGATTAACTTTATCTATAGCAAATTTCCTTGGAAGTCGTCTACCATTACTCCGACTTCTTTTTGCATCAAAATATTGTGGCCAAAAAATTAAATAGGGTTTTCTAGTTCTCATTTAGTCCATAAATAAATAAGTTTTTGATGGGAATAATAAGAAGTAAAACTTTTTAAGTAATTTAAAAATTATTACTATCAAAAAAACATTTAAAGACAGAATAATCTTATTAAGATTAATTTACGGGATTGAAATTTAATTATCTTATTAGATCTTACAATTTTTAATAGTTAGGTGTTAGCTATTTCTAAAGATGAAGAAACTGAGAAAATGAAAAACTTTGGAGTTATTATATTTTTTGTTTTATTGATAATATTATTTTATTTAGCCTTGTTCGAATTCTCTGACATTTCGAATATACCACTTTTGAATTACTTAAAATGGCTTATCGTTATTATAATCCTAATATTTTTATTTATTCGGACTAATAAATAGGATATTCATATCAAAAAAGAATAATACCTACCTTCTTGAGATGTGATAGATTTGATGGTTTAAAATTTATGGTTTAGTACAAAAAAGATTTAAGTACCAGATTTCACTATTCTTTACATAATAAAATGAGCTCCTTTTTAATTGGGAGGGTAGTCTAGCTTGGTATGATACTCGGCTGGGGGCCGAGTGGTCGGGGGTTCAATTCCCCCCTCTCCCATGTATTTAATTTAATTGATTTTTACTATTAAAACTAATAATATTATAAATTACTTTTCCTTGAGTATCTAAATATTTTTTATAATGAACTTTTATATTTTTACCAAAAGTTATATAAAACAGATAAAAAGGTTATTAAAAATCATAGAATTGGAAGATATTCAGGATTATGAATGGGCAAACGATTGGAATATAATTGTCGAATTATTTGAGATGATTGACAGGTTGAAAGAATTATTTAATCGTTTAGATGTCACATATCTTCGTGAAGTAGAACAGCGAATTTTAAGTTTAAATTTTGAAAAATATGTATGTTCTCTACAAAACTATATCATTGAAAAATACTCTTAATTTCTTTCTTAATGCAAATAAACAACACCTTATCTCCAGTATATTAATGGAATCGTATATATATTGTTAAAATTTATAAGTGCATCAAGTCTATTTTTTGATAAACATACATAAAAAAAGTTGAGAAAAAAGTGCCATGGAGCAAGTTGCAAGAATCTGATATATGGATGCGAATTGTAGCCCTTGCAGGAGGTATTATTGCCCTCATAGAATCCTTATTACATTTAATAGGACTTCTCGAATTCTGGAGATTTGGATGGATTATAGAGGTAATTGCTATAGTTCTCGCAATTCTACCTATTTTATTAGCTTTAAAGCCAATTCATTATACACCTACAATTCTAGGGGGTATTGGTTTATTTCTAATAATATTTTCAGTCTTTATTGGTGGTATTGTTGTGTTTCTCGCAGCAATTATTGGAGCTATTACATAATTTTCTAAAATTTTTTTCTTTTTTTTTTTGATATAAATAAGAAATTATATTCAAATGCTTCAGATAAAGAAAAGATTCTCTCTTGCCATCAATATTTTAAAAAGAATTTATGAATTACTTACTTAAAGCTAGAGCCAAAATTAAAGCCCCATAGAATTCAGAATAATCACCTACTCTAGAAGTATCAATAATAGTCTTATCAAGCCCCATATAAATAGCACCATATGCTTTACCACCACCTAAATGAACTAATGTACGGTATATTAAATTTCCAGAAATACCATCAGGTGCAATAATTAGATTTGATTTATTTTCGAGAGCATTTTCAATTAAGATTTCATCGTGAGAAATCATTAAATTCGGGTATTTATTCTTCATTAATTCATTGATTTTATTTGCATCTTGTATTGTTTGGTTAACTTTGGCATCTCGTCCAATATCGCCTAATCTACCTCCACTTAAAATACTTATTTTAGGAATAATCTCAATTTCTCGAAATTCTTTAAGAGCATATTCTATAAAGGTCATTTTGTTTTCTATATTATTACATTCGTCAATCCCAACTGGACCGTAGAAGAACTGATCCTCTTTAACGGTTTCTAATATCGCTAACCTATTGATTTCTCCAATATCTAGAGTTTGCTTAATATTTTTTAAGAATTTGCTTGAGCTTAATGATCCTCTAATAATTGCTTGAATAGAATTTTGTTTTAATGCCTCAATAATAGATCTTTCGGGATCCTGACATTCAATAAATTTTAATCGTGAATTTATTTTGCTTTGTGAGATTTGCTGAATGTATTTATCTAAAATTTCTTTTGTTCCAAAAATAAAAATAGTTGATTCAAAATTTTTTAAAAAATCTAAACTTGCTGTTAAGATTTTCTGATTATGGAATGTAGAATCTCCAAATCCTATTCCTATGTTTATTGATTTTTTTTTTTTAGCTTTTAATTCATATTTTTGTAATATTTTCATATTCCACGGTTTTGTATTTTAGAATGCATAAAGATAAATATACGCTAATATTATTGTCAATGCATTGTATACTCCATGACAGATGATATTACTAATCAAATTCTCATTTCTCCAATAATAAATTAAACCTAAGAGCAATGAGATTATAAAGTAGGGGATAAAAGATAGAATAAATGAAATAAGAATTAGGATTGGTGAATCTATAAATAGAAGAACTATTCCCAACACATGAATCATTGCAAATATGAACGCAGTTATCAATATCCCACCTATATTTCCTAAACTCCGCGTTAATCCTTTTTGCATAAATCCTCTAAATAAAATTTCCTCAGAAGTTCCTATAATTAATATCATTACTAAAGATAAGAGAATCAAGCTAAGAATATCACCTTCTGAGAGGAGGATTCCAGTATCACTAGAAGTACTACCTAGATCCTGTATAATCTCAACTCCAAAAAAAAACTCAAGAGTTATCTCAGTCAAAAATGAAACTCCATAAACTAAAAAATATCCGGCAACAGCAAATCCTAAGCCTATTAAAATTTCTTTCAATAGTTTTTGTGTGTTGAATCCTTTTGAGGTAAAACCTAATAATCCTAATCTATTTTTTAAAGAAGGATTTCTGAGATATTTCCCAACGTATAATACTGGAACTAGTATAAAAATTAATTCGAAGAAAGAGCTAAATACTATGAAATATGGATTTGCTATAAAATCATATAAAGCCTCTAAATTAAAAGAAAAAAAAATCGTTATAGCTAGGATTCCCGCCGTAATAAAATTCATCAAAAGAAAGGACCCTAAGGATATTCCGATAGACGGCTTTAACCCCCATAATTCATGATTTTTCGTATTAATTATTTCTTCGTCAGAAATTTTTAAAATTTCGTAAGAAATTAAAGGTACATCATGGTGAGAGTATTTTTCTGGTTGAATATAAGGATTTATTGGGTTGGTTGGTTTTATTTGTTTATAATCTTTGAGATAGTTAAGATCAGTCCCGCATTTAATACAAAATTTAAGCTTCTGTATTTTTGGAATTTTATTACCACAAACAGGGCAAAAAGACCAAAATTTATTTTTTAATTCTTCTCTATTATCAGAATTAGAGATTTTTTGCTCAATAGTAGGATCTTGAATTTCTTTATCATTCATTATCTATTTACAGTAAGAAATTTAATTACTAAAAGCTTTATGTTTCAAATTTAGAATTATCAAAATAAGTTTTTAACACAGACTTTTAAATGCCAATTCTCATAAATTTAGAAATCCTATTAATTTCAATGTCACTTTGTAAAAATCCTGACTTTGATAAGTTATAATATTTGAAATTAGCAAGTTCTTGATCGTTTTCAACTTCTAATTCAAGCTTTATTGAAGGCATCCAAAATGTTTTATTAATATGTTGGTATTCAACCATTACCATGAAGAGAAATTTGCCTATTTTTTTCGGAACAACTTTAGTTTTGATTTTTGATATTTCATTAGATTTTAACCGTTTAATGCTTGTATATTCTAATTTAGATTCAAAAGAATCTGACATAAAGAAATAAATCTTTATATCTTTAATTTCACTTAAGTTAGGATTCTCAATTGAAACTGTAATCATTTCTGGGTGATTTAACTCAAGTTTTTTATTATGTAATTTAAGATCTATGAAAAGAGGGTATGGTACAACTTTCTCATTCAAATTAAAACTTAAATCAATGAGTTTTTGAAGATTAGGCTTTACTTTTAAACTAAATTGACTTTTTTGTTCTTCTAAAGAAAGTACTTTTTTACTTCTTGCCTCATCAAATCGTTGAAAAATATAATTAATATATTTCAAGATGTAATTATCAAATTCTGTGTGTTTTTTCGAGATTAACGAAATCAATTTTTTATAATATTCCGCTTCAAGATCTCGAAGTAAAGGCTTCTCGAAAAGATCTTTGATGAAGTTTCTTAAGAGCTCATCTAATTGGATTAAATCATTATGTTCAATTTCAAATTTCTCAATAATTTTTCCATTTAACTTATCCTCTTGTAAAATGTCGCTTAGAGAACTCAATAGTTCAATAGCCTCAGAGTTATAACCATCAAGAGCTTTTAAAATCATAATTTCCAATAAATAATTGAATTTCTGAACATTTTTGTTTTTGTAATTGATGAATTCTGTGCGGTAAGTTTCTAAGTACTTAACCAATTTTCCAGAATGCAATTTTAAAAGGCTTCTTTGATATCTTTGGTATCTTTCAGAAAAATTTTCAATCCAATGTCGAACAGTATTTAGTTTCTCTATATTTGCTTCATTATTAAATATGAGGTTTTCTTCCAAATTATCCGTGGAGAGCAATGGACAATCGATTTTTACTTTCTCTAAAACAACACTCGTTTCACGTTCTAGCTGATAAATATTTTCAATTTGACTATATAAATTATACTTTCGAAATTCTTCTGCTTTAATTTTAAAAAGCCTATCAAGCAAATCTTCTAACTTATCAGAATAAAATTTCGGATTATTATTTAAGATACCTCTCAATATTGCTGTAAATTCGGAAAGAATAGCATAAAAATCTTTTTCCTTATAAATGTTAGAACGTACATTCTCAAGTTTACTGATATTACAAAAATCTACAATATTTTGGTAGTTTTTCTCAGTAAGTCTATAATATTTCTCACAATTATCAGGAGATAATGAATTTTTTGCTAAATAACTATAATATAATGCTATCAATGATTTATTAATAATAAAGGAAAAATCTCTAAACTCTTCATATTTCTTTCTCTTTTCCTCATCTTCTATATAGGGTAAAATTATTTCCTCAAGAATTATCCCGAAATTACCTGCTGAACGAATCGTATGGAATAATTTTAATGGATCGATATTTAAATTGTCTAATTTCGTAATTATTAAATGCCTATATTCATTAAAATCAGATTTAAGATTATAGAAAAATGATTCAATTAGCGATTTTCTTCTCTCAAGCTCTGAGATTTTAACTTTTTTTTCAGTCTTATATAATGTAAGATTTAATATTTCTCCTAAGTAATATTTAAATGAATAGATAGATTCCATATATAAAGTTTTTGCCCCACAATAAGGACAGTGGGCAACAGATCCTTTAATGGCGGGTAGTGCAGACCCACATTTCTTGCATGGTAAATTCCGCATGAATACTATTATCTCAACTGAAATTAATTTTTAATTCTTCTTATACAGTATAAATTACTAATTGTTTATTAAAATTTTATCCTCTAAGTCTAAATATCACAATATTTTGATGTGTTTTTATAGAAATTATTTGTCCACAAATTTAGATAAATCATTCAATAAAAATATGTTCTTATTCCTTGTAAATATAAAAAATCAATGAGTAAAATAACAATAGAGATGATCTTTTTCACACTTTATAGGGTTAACAAATCCAAAACGCTCAAATTGAATTGTTTGATTCATAGGTATTTCTAAAAGATTTATTTCCCCCTTGCCTTTTGAGACCATTCCATCAGGATTTAGAATTGAAACATTGATATTTTCGTCTTTAGGAACCCAGTGAATAATTGTAAATACTCGATCTAATTCCTTACTATGATATGAAGCAAAAATTGTATTTTTACTCAAATTAATGGAATTAATCTGAACATTAATTAAGTCTTTTAATCGAACAACCTGATTTTTTTTGAATTTTCTTGCATCGGATAATGAAATTAATAAATTCAATTGTTTATTTTTTGCAATGCATTTTATACTTCTTTTTCCTTTATTTGGTTTTGTTGGATGTAAAAATGGCTCAGCAACATACTTTTCTTCTGGAATGTTATCAATAATCGTTAATATTGGATTTTCAACATAAAAATATCTATCAGAGATTTCATCAATAATATCTTGATTTTTCGAATACAACCAATTTACCGAAAAAGTTATTCCTGATTGAGACATACCTAGTTCTAGTAATGTTTCTCTTAAAGCTTCAGGTTTTATTCCACGTTTTTTAAGAGATTGTAAACTCCAAGTTCTGGGGTCTTCCCATCCTTCATAAGTTCCATTCTGGATATTATTTCTGGATTCTGTTTTACTTAATTTCATATCAGCAAAATTTAGTCTTCCATAATAAAGTAATTCAGCTTTTTTCCAATTAAAATGTTCCCAGATGAATTCTTCTATAATCCCTTCTTTAACTAAATCTATACCTCTTAATATATGAGTTGCACCAATTAAATAATCATCAATTGCCCAAGAATATTCTAACATAGGCCATACAATATATTTATTACCAATTCTTGGATGCTCTGCCTCAGAAATCCTCATTATGATTTGGTCTCTTAAAGCGGGATCTTTCTGATCCATTCCCGTTTTTAATCTTACTACAGCTTTACCTTCAGAATACTTCCTATTAAGCATAGCTTTCCAATCTTCTAAGTTTTTCTCAATTGTTTGATCCCTGTGAGGACAATTTTTCTTTTGTTTCTTAAAATTTTCTCGAAATTCGTCAGCAGAGCAAAAACAAACATAGGCAATATTATCTTTTATTAATTTTTCACAATAATCATAAAAAATCTCTAATCTTTCACTTTTGTAGTATGTTTTGTTGTATTTTACACCTAACCATTTTAAACCATCATTTATTAATTCGTAAGCTTCTGGCAAAACATATTTAGCTTTAGGACTATCACGTAATGATTTAGGACTTCCAATTGTATCATCATAAAAAAGAATAAGTTCGCCATTATATTTTTTAACATATTCATGGTTTAATATTATCATTCTAGCATTTCCTATGTGTAATGCTCCACTCGGGTAAGGCGCTAAACGCATAACAATTTTTTCAACTTTTGAAATATTAGGTAATTCTGGTAATACTTTCTTTTCTTCTTCTTTTTCTTTTCTATCCAAAGCATGAGGATCCAACTCCAATAATTTCTTTTTTTGTTCCTCAATATTTAGATTTAAAATTTCGTTTATGACTTGTTCTAGATTGGGGATTATGGCTTTAGTTTGAGCTCTTAAGTCAGGTCTAGAAGCCATTAATTTTCCCATTATTGCCTTTTTATTTGGGATCCCATTAAATTGGACTGCATTTTTCAGACCATATAACCAAAGTAGTTGCTTAATATCTTTATCAGTCATATACCAGATTCATTTTCCATTGTATCATTAATGAAGTTTGAAATAAAATATAAAAATACATTAGAATTTATAATTTAGAAAGGTTTTGAATGATATCATTAGTTTCCTTCATAATTCTTTCGATTAGATCTTTTACTGTAGGTATATCGTGAATAAGACCTACACCTTGACCAACTGAAACTATACCAACATCTAAATTACCTTCTTCGTACATCATCTTAGATTTAGCCCCAGCAGCAGCATTAAATATTTCCATTTGATTACTTTTAGAATTCTCTAACTCTATGACTTTCTGTGCTGCTTGATTATCCCATACTCGATGAGTAGCATTAAGTG
>JAEOTV010000226.1 GCA_016839635.1 Promethearchaeota archaeon
AGATTTGGTTCCATAGAACCCGAAACAACAACCACCATGGGAGTGTTGGTATTTAAGGCAATTTGCATAATAAAATAGATTAAAAATGATCCTGAAAACGCAAAAACTATTAACACAATAGCAATAATAATTTTCTTCTTTGAAGATTTCTCCTTTTTTTTCAACTTTTTATCATTAAAAGTTTTTAACGAATACTTTTTATCCATTACAAAAAAACCAGTTATCCTATGGTCAAAATAAATAAAATTATCAATATAAATCTTCTTAGAATAACAAATCACATTTAGATTATTGACATTTTCCATTCGTTAATAGAAAAAATGAATTTTGTTAAATGAGTAACATTATAAATAAAAACATCTAGAATAAAATTATTCAAATTATAAGAATAGAAATATACTTATTAGGGTTAAGAACGTTAAAATGTTAGAAAGAAGCCATTCATTTTATGTAAGAGATAAAAATTACGATTACATCCAAAAAATTGTAGAAAATGTATTAGAAAAAGATTTGTCCTTTTCAACCAACTCCAAAAGATTGGGAAGATCTTTGCTCAGAATAAACTATTTTGATACTAATGTTGATAAGGAAAATCAAAAAAATAATAGAATTACAATTTTACAAGAACCTCAAAAAAGAATTTATATTCAAATAAACGGAAAATTGACAGATTCGCAAGTGGGACAATTATGGAATGAATTCGAGAGGAATTTGAATACGTCGATTAAGGTAGAGAAAGATACAAAGTCAATACTTTCAAAAGACGACATAATTCTCGAAATTAAAAGGCTAATTGATGAAAGAGGATATCTTATCAAAAATGAAGATGTTCAAGAATTTGTTGAGAATTTTATAGAAAAATACAACAGATTTCCGAAGAAGGATGAAATTAATTCTATTGTCAAAGGTTACATTGTATTGGTAAACGAGGAAAAATTAATTGATACTAATAATACAGATTTAATTGCGAATGAGAAGAAAATGGAAATTACTAAACCAAATTTAGAAAAAATGCCAAAAGATTCATCATTAACCTCTAATGATAGTACTGTTTTAGTAATGTACAATGGCGTTGGACGTAGAAAATGCCCTATATGTGGAAATGATGGGTTAA
Source organism: Promethearchaeota archaeon (assembly GCA_016839635.1). The sequence goes on from JAEOTV010000226.1 coordinate 1,115, forward strand.
TTCATGAAATGGATGACAAAAGTGTGATTCTCTTGGATTATCCTAAGATATATGGGAAAAAAAACTGTTGCGCTGATTGTGGCCATGAATGGAGAGAACATTAATAGAATGCTTAAACACCATTCCCAATATTAGATTACTGTAATTTTAAACGAATATTATATGGTAAAGTCCAAATTTAATTCTTAGATTTTTAAATTTAAATATAATTTTAAATAGTTCATTATTTTAAATAATGATTAAAGAATTTTGAAATAATTAAAAATCATCTAAAATATCAGATTTGATGAAAATGGAAGATTATGCGATTATTTATAATCCCGAGGCTGGTAAAGGGAAGGGAGGAATAAAAGATATCAATTATATGGAAAAGTGTCTTAAAGAATTAAATGTTCCATATAAATTGTTTGAAACTGAGCATATGGGACATGCTATAGAATTAGGGCGACAATTAGCAAAAGATGGGTATAGAGTGATCGGAGCCGGAGGAGATGGTACTTGTAATGAGGTTATGAATGGAGTGATAAATTCTAATACTAATACTTTATGTGGATTCATACCTATGGGATCTGGAAATGATATTCCCGCCGCTATTGGAATCCTTCCGGATATTAAAAGAGCTTGTGAGATCGTTGCTGAAGGTAATACTCGTAAATCAGATATAGGTTTAGCAAAAACAGATACTGGTATTAAACGTTACTTCTTAGGTATTGGAAGTCAGGGATTTGATGCTGATGTAACTCGCCGATTTAATGAAGCTAAAAGAGGAAAAAGCTATTTTACTCAAACTCTTAAGGCTTTAGTGCCCTGGAAAAACAAAAAAATTAAAGTAACTATGGATAATGATATTTATGAGGGATATGCTAACCTCTTAGCATGTGCAAATGGTCCTAGTTATGGAGGATTTATGTATATTTGTCAAACGGCTCAAGTAAATGATGGTCTTTTTCATGTAAATATAGTGGATATTGGTAAGTTTAAATTACTTAAGCATTTTAATAGAATGTATAAAGCCACATTATTACCCCATCCAAATATCTATGAATATACTAGTGAGAAAGTTAGAGTTGAAATGTTAGATCCTGAAGAACCTAAACCTTATCTTTGTCAAGTAGATGGAGAAATACTGGATAATATACCTGTTAATTATGAGTGTATCAAAGAAGGATGTGAATTTATTTGTCCAGAAGTAAATGAAGTAGCTGAAGCTTTTAAAAAAGAACACGGTCGATATTTCTGGGATTGTAATTATGATTAATACTTTTTTATAGAGTTTGAAATTTCTAATGCCAGATTGGGATGATATTTTCACTGAAAAGGGAAAAATTTTTTTAGAACCTCATCCTGAAATGGAAAGAATATCTAAATTATTAAAGGACAAAGGAGTTAAACGAGTTCTGGATCTTGGGTGCGGAACGGGACGTCATCTTTTATTTTTTAAAAAGAAAGGATTTGAAGTTTATGGTATGGATGCGTCACCTAAGGGAATTTCGATAGCTAAACAATGGCTTTTAGAAGAAAACCTAAAAGTTGAAATAAAGCTTCATAAAATGGAGAAAAAATTTCCTTATGAGGATAATTTTTTTGATGCTATTATCTCAATCCAAGTAATCCATCACAATAAATTGAAGGAAATCTTAATTACAGTCAGCGAAATAGGAAGAGTCTTAAGGAAAGGGGGAATTATCTTTATCACTTTTCCTCGATTTGGAGAAATATGGAATGAGACTTCAAATTTGAAAGAAATTGAGAAAGGAACTTATATTCCTCAAGAAGGGAAAGAAAAGGGACTTCCTCATCATTTCTTTACAATAGAAGAAATTCAAGATGTGTTCAGTTCATTTAATCTAGTAGAAATTTATAATGATAGAAAAAATCATCGAGCAATTTTAGGCGTTAGGAAATAGATTCCCATTTGTTTTTTTGGTTTTATTCCTCAAGATCCTTTCTTTTTTCTGAAGTACTTCTATTAATAATCAATATGATGATAACTATACCAATAAAAGCGATAATGACTATAATGGTTATTAAAGTTTCAGTATCCATAACATTTATATCCTCATTCCAAGGAAAATTCCCTTGATAAAGATTATTTGGACCAGTGAAGTAATTATTATAGAAAAATTGTTCTACCGTTTTTCCAGTAACATCAAGACTAGAATTGGAAATATGAGTAATATCGTCTTCTATAGTGTGGTGAAATGACCATTCAGAATTATCCCAAAAATTAATAATCAAATCTGCTGAAGGGATACCAATATCTAAAAATGCTCTATGATCATCAATTATTGAAGCACTTTCAGGATTCGATGGAAACTGAGAAGTATACCCTAAATCCCGACCAATTGAAAATAATTCATCTAATAATGAAGAAGTAGAATATTGTTCATTAATAAATTGTAAATTAACTCCACCAACCATATCAAATAAAAGCATGCATTCAAATCTCTCTGTTGCTGAATTATAAAAATTATTTAAATCAGATACAAATTCCTGAGAGCCTTCACACCAATCCCATCCATCTATTCCATAATCATTATCTCGTCCTTGATCTTCAGCATCAAAAAATAAGAACCATATTTGACATGATAAATTTCCCCTTTTATTGTAAAGAACTTTGGCAAGTTCTATAAGAACAGCACTTCCACTTGCTCCATCATTAGCACCCGG
>JAEOTV010000227.1 GCA_016839635.1 Promethearchaeota archaeon
AAGAGGAGTAATTACTTCCTGCCAAATTTTCATAATTTGAACAACCAGTTTTGTAAGGATTAAAAATAGTGCTATTGTATCAGCTTTAAATATCTTAAATTTCTCCTTTATATAGTCAACTCTTTCGTAGATTGATCCTATAATATATACAAATAATAATAAATCAATGAAAAATGAAAAAATATCATATGGACCACTGTCAATAAAAAGAAATTCTGCTAAGAGGTCCACAACAAGATAAACAACGTAAAAGTAAGTTAATAAATTAAATAATGAAATATAAGCTGCCAGTTTCTTAGTAAATATTAATCTAATTAGAGCAATTCCTATTATTGTTATTATAATTAGAAAAAGGTAAAAGAAACTTCTGGCTATGTTTGTACTTCCTAAGAGGGGGGCATTATTAAAAAACCTCATTGTTAAAGAAATAAACCACCATGTAAGAAAGAAAAATAAGGCAAATTCGAGAATTCGTGTGAATATTCTTGAACGTTTCTTTTTGTATAAGTAATCATCAACTTTTAATGATGTGTCCATACATAGTTTATATGCAAAAAACGCAATTAAAATGGAATCAGCAAAAGCAAAAAAAATGAATATATAAATTACATTCCACCTAAAAATCCAGAAAACGGGGATTGCTAAAATTATAGCGATAATTATTATCAGCGTGCCCATTTCATTAATCTGTTTGAAAAATGAGATTATAAGTAATACAAAAGTAAATGCTGCTAATGCTCCTATAACAAATAAAAAATATCGTCCAAATTCAAAATTTCCAAAAATATCAAATATAAATGTGAAGAGAAACCAAGATATGACGAATAAGACAACAATAATCAATAGCAGAGTCTTTTTTGAAAGATTCTTTAAACCAGAAATAAATCTCATTTTTAATTTACTCATGATGTTTTGATATAAAATTTGTTAATATACAATATGTTAATTAATTTTTTTATAAAATCAGAAATAAATTCACGTTTATGTACAAAACCGATAAGAAGCTTTGCTTAGCTATTTTTAATTTATTAAAAGAATGTTTTTAACTTTCAAATTATTCATAAAAGTATAAAAATATTCAAGTGAATAAGTTTATGTCTGAAGAACAAAAAGTTAGGAATCGTTGGATTGTGGTTATCGGAGCTATTCTGATTCAATTAGCTTTAGGAACAATATATTCATGGGGGACACTTACTCAATTTGTTAGTCCTTATGTGAGTGAAATTGAGGAAGTTACTGTTTATATATTTGGTGTTGGATTGCTATCTTTCGCCATAACAATGATTTTTGCTGGTAAATTACAACAAAAATATGGTCCACGAAATATTGCTATTTTAGGAGGAATTTTAATGGGTGGAGGTGTAATTTTATCTTCACTTATGACTACATTTATTGGTTTATTAATCACTTATGGTATCATCTTTGGTATGGGGATTGGATTTGGTTATGTATGCCCAATTGCTTCAGCAAGCAAATGGTTTCCAGATAAAAAAGGATTTATAAATGGTATTGCTGTTGCGGGATTTGGTGCTGGTTCATTTGTTTTCAATTATGTAATACGAGCACTTACGACGACTTTTAATATCCCAATAATGTTTATCATCCTAGGAATTATATACTTGGTATTGATTATTGGAGGAGCAATGGCATTAAGCAATCCTCCAGAAGGCTGGAAGCCAAAAGGTTGGGAACCATCCGCTCCATCTGAAAAAAGTGGGATTTCAGGACTTGAATTTGAGCGAAAAAAGACAATAAAGCTACCACAATTTTGGATGCTTTGGGCAACTTTCATTTTAAGTGCTATATCAGGATTAATGGTAATTGGATCTTATTCTAGGTTCATTGAATCATACTTAATAGTTGATTTTGTATTAATTGGGAGTTTAGCAGCATTGTTCAATGGTTTAGGAAGAATAGTTTGGGGTAAGTTAGCAGATTTAATTTCTTACAAAAAAGCAATGTATCTAATGTTTTCGATCCAAGCAATACTATTGCTTCTTTACTTTACAACAAATGTTAATGAAATATACTTTTTAATAATGACATGTGCGATATATTTCTGTTTTGGAGGAAATTTCAGTTTGTTTCCAACTGCTACTGCAGATTTATTTGGAATGAAGAACTTAGGTCCGAATTACGGCATGGTTTTTACCGCTTACGGAATTGCTGGATTCATGGGTGCCACAATGGTAAATACATTTGTTACATTATTTGGAGGGTATTTAAGCTTGTTTATAATCATGGGGATTATGTCGTTTGGGGCCACTTTAGTAGCTTATTTAATAAAACCCCCTAGTCGAAAATAGGTCATATAATTTTTTTCTTTTTCTTTTTTATTCTAAGTTAATTGTGAAATGTTTAAAATCAATAAATAAATGGTTAAATTAATGAAACAAAATATTCGAATCGGAGTTGTCTGTCTCGCACGGAAAACTTTTGATTATTTAGCGGCTTCTTTGATTTATAATAAGATACAAAATAACCTAAAATCCATTGAAAAGGTGGAATGGGAATTTGTTAATTCTCTAGTTATAGATATTGAAGATGCACAGACAGCTGCTCATTATCTTGCTCCAAAAGAAATAGATGGTTTAGTTTGTATTAGTGGAACATTTGCTTTAGGACATTTAATATTAGAATTAAATAAAATCATAGAAAAACCAATATTATTATGGGGTTTAAATGAATTACCGTACGATGGGGGGAAAATACGGCTTAATTCTGTGTGTGGGATAAATCTGAATGCATCAAATCTCTATAAAGCCGGAATAAAAAACTACTATGTTATAATTGGAGATCAAATTGATGATAATTGGATAGACGCTATTAGAATAATTAAAACCTTTAAGACAATACATTTAGGAATGATTGGCTCTAGAGCTAAGGGTTTTTTCAATTTAGATGTAGATGAGTTGGATTTATATAAACAAGTGGGTATCCTTATAGATCACTATGAATTAAATGAAATTTTCAATTTTAAAGTCGATCAAAAGTCAATTAGTAAACGTAAATCACAAATACAAAATATTTTTGATGTTTCAAATATATCAGAAGATCAAATAGAGAAGGTAGCTGATTTAATTGTAAAATTTGATAATTTTATAAAACTTAATAATTTAGATGCAATAGCGATTAGATGTTGGCCTGAATTTGCAGCAGATTTTGGAATATCCCCCTGTGCAGCTATGTCAGTTTTACAATCGGAAAATAAAATTTTAACTTGTGAGGGAGATATTTTAGGCTCCCTTTCTATGCTTGCACATAAAGCTATTGGTGCCGAAACTCCTTTTATAGCGGATTTTTCTCAAATTAATTTTGAAGAGAATTTTGGTTTGATGTGGCATTGTGGTGTAGCTGCATGTAATTTATGGGACGGTGAGTGTATCAGATCCTTAGATCCGTATTTTGCAGGAGGTAAGGGAGTTACTGCTGATTTTGTAATGAAACCTGGAGAAATTTCTATGTTAAGAATTGATTATGCTCCAGGAGAATATCGAATATTTTTACAAAAAGCAATTGGTATCCCTATGAAGAAAGAACTAAAAGGGACCTATATTAAAGTAAAGTTTGAAGAGAATGTTAGAAAAGTATTAAATAAAGTAATCAATAATGGAATTGCACATCATATTTCAGTAGTATATGGCGATTTTATAAAACCATTTGAAATTTTTGCTAAAATAAAAGGATGGAATATTATAAAATAAGAAAGTGTTTTTTATGTTAAAATTTGAGCAAATAACAAATGGCTTCAGGTTATATTTTAAAGAGTTTCTGTTTTTGGAACACACTCATTTAAATCCTTGTTTTTATTTAGGACAGGGTATTGGACGCTTCAAAATGCATCACGGTCACTTTAAAATACGAGAAAAACAAGTAAGAAAAATGGTTCTCAAGAAATACGATTTAATATCACAGACTACAAATACAGTAGAATTAAGATTTCTAGGACAAGAACAAGAGTTAAAAGTAAAAATAAAAATTGAAAATAACAATTTAAAGATAAAATTTTATTGCCCAAATTCAGAGATAAATCGTTTTTGGATAAGGATTGCTGCTAACAAAGAAGAAGCCATTTATGGTTGTGGAGAGCAATTTTCGGAACTAAATCTGAGAGGAAAAGAGGTCCCCCTATGGGTTGAGGAACAAGGAGTTGGCAGAGGAGATCCTCCAATCTCAGGTGATTGGTATACCACATATTATCCTCAGCCTACATTTGTTTCTTCAGAAAACTATTTTTGCCATTGTGAATGTTCGAGTTATGCTAAGTTTGCTTTTATTAATAAAGAATTTCATGAATTATATATTTGGAGTGTCCCTGAAGCAATCTTATTTGGGAAATTTGATACTGCTCTTGAAGTTATTAGTAATCTCTCAGAATATTTAGGTAGGCAACCTAAACTACCAGATTGGGTTTTTGATGGAATATGGTTAGGTGTTCAGGGGGGCAAAAATATTGTGGAAGAAAAAATTAATAAATGTTTAGAATATGGTGTTAAGATCGTTGCTGTATGGTGTCAGGATTGGCAAGGTATTCATATGCAGGGCGCACAGAAAAGACTTATTTGGAATTGGGAATATGACGAAGATTTATACCCAGATTTACCAAAATTTATCCAAGATTTAAACAAAAAGGGAATTAAATTTCTTGGTTATATCAATTCTATGCTTGCAAAAGATACGGATCAATATATAGAAGCTTTAAACAAAGATCTTTGTGTTAAAAATATAGATGGAAAATTATATAAAATCATTACGGATAGCGGCGAAAAATCTCTTCTTGATTTGAGTAATCCAAAAACAATTGAATGGTTAAAACAGATTATAAAAGAAAACATGATTAAAATTGGGTTGTCTGGATGGATGGCAGATTATGGAGAGTATTTACCAGTTGATTCAATTATATATTCTGGAGAAAATTCTGAGATTTTTCATAATAAATACCCTGTTATTTTTGCAAAAGCTAATCTACAAGCAATTAAAGAATCTGGAAAACAAGGGGATATAGTTTTTTTTACAAGAGCAGGTTATTCAAGGATATCAAAATATACTACTTTAGTATGGGCGGGAGATCAACTTGTTAACTGGAGTATGCATGACGGATTAGCGACTGTTATCCCTGCTGGAATTTCGTTAGGAATATGCGGAATTGGTTATTATCATTTTGATATAGGCGGTTTTCATAGTTTCGGACAATATATAAGAGATAAAGAAGTTTTTATGCGCTGGGCAGAATTTAGTGCATTTACGATGATAATGAGAACTCATGAAAGTATCAAACCGTATGATAACTGGCAATTTGATTCAGACGAAGAGTGTATTATTCATTTCAGTAAAATGAGTCAAATATATGTCCACTTAAAACCATACTTAAAAGAACTCTCAAAAGAATATATTAAAACAGGTATTCCTCCTATTCGAGCATGCTACTTGCATTATGAAAATGATCTTGAACTCCATAAATTAAAATATCAATACCTTCTGGGTCATGATTTACTAGTAGCACCAGTGATTAAAGCAAATATAAAAGAATGGAACATCTATCTTCCTAATGATATTTGGGTCCATATTTGGTCTGGAATTAGGTATCAAGGAGGATGGGTCACAGTGGAAGCCCCAGTAGGGAAACCTCCTGTTTTTTATAGGAAAGCGTCTGGATTTTCTAATCTATTTGATTCAATTAAAAAGTTTTAATTAAATTATTCAATTTCTTAGAATTAAGCTAATTGCTTCATTAGGGCATTTTGAGATACAAATTCCACATCCAAAACATCTTACTGGATCGAATTGGATCTTGTCATTGATAATAATTCTTGCTCCAAAATGACACCATGTTTCACAGGTTCCACAATTAATACATTTCTTTGAATCTGTTATTGTGATAAAATCACTCTTAATCATCTGTGGAGAACCATATTTAAGAAATCTATTGAGCACTACACAACAACAAGGACAACAATTACATATTATATAATAAAATTGTGGATTTGGAAAATATATTAACTGATGAACTAATCCTCTTTTATCACATTCTTCAAGTAGATCTTCAATTTCTTTTTTTGTTACTTTCTTTAAGTTATGAGATTTATACGGAATTTCATAAAGAGATTTTCCAAAACCGAGATGAATACATGAAAACAAAGGATGATCACAATTTGGCTCTTCATATTTCCTCTGAACAGACCGACAATAGCACCAACTTATCCCTACAATACTTGAGCGCTTAATTGTTTCTAAAATTTCTTGAGAAGAGATAAATTTTGAATCAAAACTAATATTTTTGCCCATAGGGATAACTTTTCCACCCCAACGCCCTTTTAAAAGATGTTTATTAATTGTTCCCATAGTATAGACGTTGAATCTTTTGTCATATCTCCGAAAAAACTCAAGAATATAGAATTCAAAAACACCCAATAGACTTGATAATAGTTTTCCTAAAGCTGGTATTTTTTCTAAAATTATATCAATCTTGGATTTAAAATCTCTATTAGGTATTGATTCCAATTTATTTATTACCATCATATTTCAATAAATCTCATGGAATGTATTAGCTATACATCCATAAATTTATATATATTTATTAGCTGAAATATTCATAAATAGAGCTGAATTCAAATAGATATTATAGATATATATTAAACTCATAGATTCCATTTAAAAATAATGCTAACTAGTTGCATATTTTAACTAAATATATTATAATAAATATATCATCTTTAAATTACTAAAAGAAATACTGAGAGATATAAGTAGAAATCGCAATAAAAATAAAAATAATTAAATGACAGAAAAAAGCTTAAGTCTCTATGCTATTGCAAAGTATGCGAATCAAGAACTACTCTTAGAATCACTACTTCAAGCTAAAGGCTCTTATAAATCATTATTTTTAGAAAGATATCGAAAAAGACAGAGATCTTTTAAACTTAAGGTAATCGCTACTAAAATACTCTACTCTATAATTTTTGGGATTTTACCAGTAATGTTGATTTTTACCTATATAGAAATCATTCAAAGTGTTGATTTATACCCATTTTCAAATGAAAATATTATATTTACGGGCGTTATTTTTTTTGGATTATATTTTGTTTTACAGTTTTTTAATTTTTTCCTTATGGGGATATTAGAGTCTAGTATGGTAATGTCCGGATTAATTTTCAGTTGGTTTGAAACTCTGCCTATTCCTAGAGAAAAATTAAGGAAATTAGCTTATTTAACAATTTTCCGAACTTTTGACATACCTATTATCTGTATAATCCTTGGATTTCCAATTACTATGTTAATTCAAACTCAAAATATCCTAATATTTTTTGTGAGTCTTGGTATTTCCGTTGTAAATATTGTGTTTTCTTTCGATCTACTTATTTTATTTGGAGAAAGGCTTCATAGAGTTTTGTATTCTAATAAAACTAGTCCCAAAAAAGCTCTTGCAATCAGATTATTCAATATTTTTAGTTATATAGCTGTGATTCTAGGAACAATATATATTATCCAATGGGTATTTGGTTCAATTGAATATGTTTTTGGTACTATGATTTTATTCGAGCACGCTCAATTTCTAAATATAATCTTCAGTACACTTCCTTATCCATTCAATCCTAGCTATATATTATCCTTAACAATCACTCCTACACTTTTATCTGCTAATTTGTGGATAAGTACTTTTGTTGGTTTGGGACTTTTTATAATAATAACATACGTAATTCATATGAAAACATCTAAAACTCTTTTAAAAATTACTAATTATAGTGCGGTTAATACACATCCTGTATTTGCAAAAGAAGATATTCATATCAAAATTAAAACTCGCACTCCTTTAAGTGCTTTTTTACGAAAAGATCTTTCCGTAGCTTCACATGATATTAAAGTCTTCCTTTCATTGGTTATGCCAATAATATTATCATGTATTTTTACATTCTCATTCAATCTAGGGATTGCTTCTAGCTCAATCTCAATAGAAAGAGACATATTAGTCTATTGCTTAGGCATTTTACTATTTTGCCCAATTATCTCCAGTATGCTTGTTTATGGTATATCTTATATAGATCTCTCAGGAGAAACTGTTTTAGCATCACTCCCAATAATACCTCGAGATAGAGTTAAAGCGAAACTGATTTTAATGATGATCTTACAAACCTTAGCGTTATTTTCTCCTTCTCTTATGTATTTATTGAACCCTAAATTTCATATTTTCTTATTTGCCACTATTATAGCAACTCCATTTGTGTGGATCTTTCTAATTTTGACTTATGAATTAAAAATATATTTCTTTAATAAGTTTGGGAAGCGTTATGTAATTGGAGATATCAATCCAGAAAAAAGAATCGTAAAATGGGCATTAATAATTTGCATTCAATATGTTCTGAACTTTTGGATCACATCTTTTGTTCTTATGTTTTTCATTCATGGACAAATATCTACGATTTCTACATTTTATGCTATAACAACGATTTTATGCATTGTATTTGGTGTTCTTGTCCTTAATAGGATGTTTCCAATTGTTCGAGAAAAAAAAAGGGAAGTACTGAAGGGCGGAATAACCACATTCTTCACAAATCATATATGGATAAGTTTTGTTGTCCTTTTAATCTTCTTCTATATAAATATCGCCATTACAGGTTTTCTATCAAATTTTTTTATTAATATATCTTATTTAGATCCAATTTTAGATGATTATATGGACGTTTTTGGCCTATTTGGTGTTGTTATTCTTAACTTGAGTTTTCTCCCTTTATTTCTTTACATAATTCCAAAATACTTAGGTCTACCTTTTGGAAAAAAACCTATAAATGACTATCTTAATGATATAAAGGCTGGATGGTTGCCTAAATTTTTTAAAATTTTTTTATGGTCTTTAGTAGGATTAATTCTACTCCTTATTACCGAGATAATAGTGAATATACCATTTAGTATTACTCCTGGTATGATATATATAAATCTAAGCATTTTTATGTTAATTTTTAATGGCTGCTTCGTTCTATGGCTTGAATTGCTTTTTAGGGGAATTATATTGACAACGTTATTAAGATCAAGAAGAAAAGTATCCGCAATAATAATAAATGCTTCTATTGTTACCTTTTTTTACTATATTACATCATTTTTTGCGTATCTTAATCCATACGTCTTTCTAACTTATGTCTTATTGTTTTTTCAAAACATTATAATTGCTTTCTTATGTGTCAAAACTAAAAGTATCCTGCCAGGAATTCTGATACGATTAGGATTAATGTTTACCGTTGTTTTTGGAAGTTTTCCAATAATTTTTTTTTAAATTAATCCTTGATATCTTAATAATATAACTAAAATCAAGATGGAAAATTTAATTTAGAATACAATTCAAAATTAATTATGAAAATAAATGTGATTTATGAGGAAAAACTTCGCATAGATGCTCATAAAGCATTTGATCTAACAATACAATGGTTAAATGGTCAATACAAGGCAAAAATTAAAACATCAGATCCTCCTACGTTTATTGAGGCGAAACAAGGAACGATGATGACTAACACTGGTCATGATCCTAATTGGAAAAAAAGAATAATTATAAATTTTTACACTTTGGAAGGAAATCAAACCTTGGTCAGAGTTGAAGCGACTCCACTTGCTCGAAATATTTTTAGAATTGAAAAACTAAAACAATCTTGGTATAACGGTCTTTTTTCTCATTTGTTTACTCTCCTAAAAACTTATGGACAAACCTCAAGACAAGAGAAGATGATAGATCAAAATATTATCCAGGGGCTTAAAGTTAAATATTGCACTTATTGTGGAAAAAAAATAGAAGAAAGTGCTAAAATATGTCCCAGTTGTGGAATTGAGATTGAATAAAAAATTATGATTTTTCTAAAATTTGTCGGACTCCTTCAACTTATATGATAAAATTTCAATCTTCTTCTTGTGACAAGTGGAGATTCTTATTATGATTGGGAATTGAGTGTAAGAGCAAAACCACCGCTTCTCAAAAAAAAGAAGAAGATTAAGAAAGAAAAAAATGAGTTAGGAATCTCTGTTGAAGACTTCAGAAGATTCATAAAATTATGGAAAAGTAAAAATATTGCATTCTGATTTTTAGCTCTTAATTTTAGATTTTGTATAAGTATACATTTAGAAATGTATCTTTTCTATAAAACTATGAAAAAATACTTTCATAAACCCAAGATTGAACTTGAAAGTTATTAAGAAAGAAGGGACGAGAAGTTGCAAATGAATACCTAAAGGTTTTCATAAGCAAACGGTATTGTTTTTTTTCACTTACGCGAAAAAATAACAAAACATTGAATCAATTTGCGTCGTGAAGAGAAATACCATACAACGATTAATTTCTTATTCTTTGAATGGTGTTATCGTTTGATAACCTTACTAATTCTTGCGAATCAGCCAGATCGAACACCGAATATAAACTTTATGGCTTATATTTTAGTTCTAATTATGCTTTTACACATAATTTCTTTTCATATCGCTACTGATTACCTTACGGTTCCAATGCAATGAGGTAACAATACCTCTTCTCGACGTTCAAACCGTTAGGAGTGAACAATATATATTTTGAAGAAATCATATTTAAATCAGACTATTAAGGGATTATTATATATTTTTGTCGATAAAAAAGATTCATATAATTTTTATGTCGGCACTTCCAAAATTGATTTTTTCATCAAAGATATCACTCATAAGATAAAAAAAGAAAAGAAGAGATTTAGAATGGCCATATATTAATTGTTACATGCAATAAGGCACTAAGTAAGATAACAACAAGAACATATAATAGAAAAGCTATAACAGTTATAACAATTGCACTTAAAAAGCCTACATTATGGATGACACAAATAAGTAACCACGCTACGATTAAAGCAACCAACCAAGCGATCAAACCTCCTAAAAACAAAAAAACTAAAGCATAAGTTACTGTAATTAAGAACGCTGTTAAGAAGACATTACCAAAATTAGTATTTCTCGCTTTACTAAAGAAACTCAAGGCAAGTTTCAAGAATATCGCCATTACTAACAGTACTATGAGGTAAAAAACTAAAAACCACATTACTTCTTCAATTGTTTGGAAAATCATAATACTCAAAACTGAATTTATTAGTAGTACTTTAAATTTTAAGAATATATTATTTTGAATAGAATAAGAAAATTACTATATAATATAAAATAATTCTTTTTGATTTAACAGAGATTTGCAATGAATATAAAAGATCCAAAATTAATAGCTCTTCAGTTTAATGAATATATTAATAATCAGGATATCAACGGATTATCCAAGCTGATGACAGAGGATCATATTTTTATTGACAGAGCAAATGAACAATATGGGGATATGGTCAATGGATGGAAGGAATTTTTTCACAATTTTCCTACATATAAAAATTATTTTCATAGAGTTGAATCACGGGGTACTCTAGTAATTCTATTAGGTTATGCTAGATGGTCAAAGGATTCTTTAGAAAAAGATCACGCAATATGGACGGTAAGGATCGAGAATGACCTTGTTTCTGAATGGCGTATTTATGAAGATACCGAAGAAATTAGAAAATTAGTAGATCTCTAAAAAAAACTATGCAAATATACCAGCGATTAACATAAATACAAGACAAAGACTTGCTAGACTTGAAATTCCAATAATCGCTAATAAAATTTGGTACAAATCTTTAACAGTCATAATTTTGTATTTTTCGCCTTTATTCTTTAATTAAATTTCAATATATTTCCCTATATATCTAGATATAATAATATATTTAAATGTTATGCTGAGATCTATATCATGCACAATGACAACTTTGTCTATATTCCAATAATATATTCTTATATATATTTAAAAAAATCATAAAGTAACTTATCCATATTGAAATATAAAGGAGAATTTCCTTTAATAATATAGGATAATAAAAATAAAAGAAATATCAATAACCTATGGGAAGAAGCAGCTTCGGGATATTGGATGATGATGAAGAGGCTGATATCGCGGGATTTATGCTGGAGGTGTGTGGTATAGATTCTCCCGATTTCTATCGCAATGAAAGAGTTCTCACAAGAGAAAACTTCGAGAAAAATTCCTTTTTATTCAACAAAAATAATTAAATTAAATCATATTCCCATTAAGAATATTAAGACAAAAATTTAGCCATTTCTTGGGTCTAATATGCATGAAAGTACCATAGAGTGTAAAAATTGTAACTCTACTGATGTATTACAAACCAATGAGGGATATATTTGTAGGGACTGTGGAATGTCCTGGAAAGATGATCTAGAACTTAACAAGCTTGATAAACCTAAAGAGTTTAAAGTTAACGATTATCTAAGTTTAAAGTTAGAGGGTAATATTACTAATATATATATTAAAGGAAAACTATTTCGACAGTGTAAATATCTCTTATTGAATATATTTGTAGATGAGATAACTTCGCTTGATGCTATTGAATCGATTGATAATGCAGCAGAAAAGTTAGATCGTTCTCTAGAAGGCTCTTCAAGTAATTTTGTGATTCCTCCTGAAACAGAATTTTGGGGGCATTGCTCGAACTTGCAAGTGTGGGTTGAAAATAATTATGATTCACGCCTTATCCACAGTAATTTGGCGTTTCCTTTATTAAATAAATTAGTGGAAGTCGGGGATGTGAATGCTAAGAGGGTCTTTAAAGAGGAAATTGTTAAGCGGTATATTGAAGGAAACGAAGCAACTCAAACCTACTTAATGGAAGAAGGTTATTTAACTGATTTAGAGAATGATGAACTCAAAATATTAGTTTTAGAATTATTCGAAAAAGAAAATTCTACTGGTCTGGTTCTTCCTAAGTTTAACTATGAAGAAATCCTAATATTAATTTTACCCCCATTAGAATACTATTTTCTCCAAGAGCTTCAGTCATTAATTGACGAGAAAATCCAAGTCTATATTGATCCAAGAATTATGAGTTCGCCTTCCATTGTAATTGAGCAAAAGAGGATTTCACAAATAAGGTTGGAAAGGCAAAATCTAAAAGAACTGCCGAAATCTATTGGAAATTTAACGTCATTGA
>JAEOTV010000067.1 GCA_016839635.1 Promethearchaeota archaeon
CATTTAGAGGGTTGTTATTCATCGTTTAAGATGATCTAACCTTAAAGTTTAAAAATAAGGAAGACGGAATAATAATTAAATTAAATAATTTATTTAAAACATTTTTAAATCATTACAGGAGGAATAAAAAAAATGGCAAAAAAAGCAGCTGTTGAGGCTCTTTTTGTGAAAAGCAAAGTCCGAGAATATATCAAAGGTAAAGGTTGCAACACAAGTGGAGATTTGATTGATGGTCCAGCACTTAACAATGCAATCATTGATGTTCTCGACAAAGCTATCGCAAGAGCCAAAGCTAATAACCGAAAAACGGTTCAAGAGAAGGATCTATAAACTTCTCCCCTTAAGTTTTAATTATTTTTTTTTCATACTTTATTGTATTTTCATTTTTCGACTTATCAATAAAAATTACAAATTTTATACTCCATTTACGTTTAAATTATTAAAAGGAGATGTTCTAAGTACGAACACACAACCCACAAATAGTAAATAAAGAATAAAAATTCCAACCCAAATCGCCTTATACCTTATTCTCTTTCTTGAGAAAATGGAATTTTATATTCTTATTTCTCTTCTTTCTTATTAATTATTATCCTACTTTTCAGCAAACTCTTTATCAATAATAAAGAATCCTATTGACAATATACTTTTCAGTTTCTGAAGATCATCTTTTAGTTTTTTTACTCGTTCAAATGAACCAGACACTGCAATAATTTCTAAACATTTTTCATATTCTAAATGTACATGCATTGTAGAAATAATAGTATCATGAAAATGATGTTGAATATCATTTTTCAAGATTTCATCTGTTTGTTGAACATTTGCATAAATAGACCTTGATGTATAATCATGGTCGTGTTCAGAATCATCCAATTCTTTATGAGAGTGCTGATGATTAAGATCAATATGTTCATGAGCCATTATTAATGCTATGCATCCTACTACATTTTCTGATACAGCAGAGATATTTTCTTCCTGTATCATAAAAAGATGCATCGCTTTCCTTATGGCATCAGATCTAGAAATTCCTATTTTATTTCTAAATTCCTCAAATTTATCATATAGATCTCGAGGAAGAGAAACTGTAAATCGTCTATATTCTTCCATTTTAAGCAACTAGTAAATTATAAAATTAAAGTAAGATAAAAAATTATTTTCTTATAAGGATCGCAATTGGTACACTTGCTTCCCTCCATTGTGCGATCTTTCCACTATACTCCAGATCAAGCTTTACCCTTCCATGGTCTCCTATAATAATCATTAATGAATTTGGTCTAAGTTGTTTATAATTCCCCAAAATCCATTTATCTGTTCTATTAATTAATTTTTCAATTAAATCTTCCGGAGTTCTTTGTTTTAATCGTTGTTGTTGTTTATGTAAATTCTCAAAATCTAAATAATGCATCCATGAAAGGTCATGAGTGTTAATCACCTTCGCGGATTCTACCCAAGTACTCATATCAGTCTCCTTAGCGATGGATTTTGTTCCCCCATCATATCGTTCAATATCTTTTTGTCTACCAATTAAACAAGATGACTTCCCTCCATTATTTATGCTTTTTAAAAGATGGAATCCATTTGGTTCAATTTCAAAACCACCATAAATTAATTGATGAAGTACTCCTAAAGTATAAGGATTTTTAGTGCTTAGCAGTAGCATAACTTCCGAGTTGGAAATCATAAATTGTGGTTTTAAATATGTGATTTCAAAAAGCCCAAAATTATCTATTAAATTAATAGTAATACGCTCAATTCCCGGATACCTTTCTAAAATATCTGGAATTGGTTCTGGAATGGTATTATGAGGTGGGTCGATATTTAGTAATTTTAGTAATGTTGCTGGTAATTGATTAAGGTAGACCTTAAGAGTTTGCAGTTCTGACATACCTATGCCCTAAATTTGAAAATAAATTTTATTTTTAATAATTCTTAATATTATTAAAAAGATAATATAATTATAAAATTGTTATCACATTAAATATTGAGTCATATACCAATTTAAAAATATTGATAAAATGAGAATATTATATATTGATTTGATTCACTCTGGAATTTCAGGTGATATGTTCCTTGCAGGTCTTTTGGGCTTAGTTCCAGAACCTAATGTAATACTAAATGAATTAAAAGATTTGAAAAATTTACTTCCAAATGTTACAAAATTAGACATTGATTTGATACACACAGTGCGAAATGGAATTCAATTGAATCAATTAAAAATAGATATAGAGGAAACAAAAGATCACAGAACAGCTAAAACGTTACAGAAGTCATTGAATAATTATCTTTTAAATTCTAATATATCGGATTCTGCAAAAAATTATGCTATTAAAGTTTTAAATTCTTTGATTCAAGCTGAAACAGAAGTTCATGGAGATTTAATTGAAAACATTCATTTACATGAATTGAGTTCAATTGATACATTTATAGATATTATCGGAGTAGCAACGGTTCTTGATAAGATTAATGGTTTTAATAATGGATTAAGTTTTTCGTGTAGCAAAATACCTTTAGGTGGTGGTAAAGTTAAAACAAAACATGGTGTTTTATCCATTCCCGCCCCTGCTACTTTAAAAATTTTAGAAAAATCAAATCTCATTACATTTGGAGGTCCAATAGATGCTGAATTAGTTACTCCTACAGGAATAGCATTATTAGCTAACTTAAAACCTCGCGTTCTTCAATATTCAACAGAAATGAAAATTGTTAAATCAGTTTATAGCACGGGACAAAAGAAGTTTGATAATTTCTTGAATGTCTTAAGACTTATCTATGGTGAGGATAAAAGAACCAATTTTTCAAACTCAGACCACATCTTAAACCAATATGTTGAACAAATTTCCATATTAGAAACTGATGTTGATGACATATCTGGAGAAATTCTTGGAAATTTTATCACAACTTTTGAAAAAGAAGACATACTAGATATCCAAGTATTCCCAAGTATAACAAAAAAAAACAGACCTGGTCATATTATAAAAGTTCTCTGTTATCCTGAGCAAACTTTTAAGTTGATCGAGAAAATTGTACATGAATTAGGAACATTGGGAGTAAGATTTAATATGATTAATAGAGTTTGTGTTAATAGGAAAATTGAAAAGAAATGTATTGAAATAAAGGAAAAAACCTATGAAATAGACTTTAAAATTTCGTATATTCAATCGGATGAAGGATTAGAAATCATTAATATTAAACCGGAGTATGAAGATCTTAAAAAAATAAGTGACGAGACTGGTTTAGCATTAAAAAAAATACAATTAATTGTTAACGCTGAAGTAAAACAAATCTATAATAGCTTCTAAAAAAAATTTATAAAATTTTGGTAGGAATAAAAATAAGAAAAAAAAATAGTTGAAAAATGAGTTCTCTTGTTGTAATATTTAATATTTATCTACATTAAACTTATGCATTATATACTCATCTTCAACCATTTCTTTTGAAAAAGCTTTTAATCTTGTAAGTTCCTTTTCTATCTCCCTAACGTTTCTTAATTTACCCAAATCCTGAAAAACCTCTGAGGCTTCTTGGAAAACTTCAATACTTTTATCAAAATTCCCTGATACTTCAAGATCTTCAGCAAAAAATACTAATCCTTCAGCTGTTTCTAATTTTTTACCAAGTTTCTTCTGGATTTTTAATGATTGATAATGGTATTTCATACTTTCAGGATATTGTTTAAAAAGAGAGTAAGTTCTTCCTAATGCTCTTAGGACTAGTGCCTCTTCCTCAGGTAAATTATTATCTCGGCAATGATTTAGAATAGATTCCAAAAACTGAATATACTCTAGTTTGTTTTTTATTTGTGTACGATCTATGCGTTCCATTGCTTTCTGATAGCTTTCTAAAGTATTTATGATGTCACCATCTTCAAATAACTTTTTAGATTTTTCAAAAAGTTCAACATGATCAATAGATGCGACCATCGGGGTCTCAACTACTTATTCTTAGAAAATTTTTTTTTTGATATAGATATAATTAATTCAAAAATAAGTTCAATAATTATTATATTAATATACCTTTTTATACTTATCTATCTTAAATTTGAAAATTTTCAAGATACCGAAAAGGCTAATTTCTCGATGTTGAAAACGGATAAAATTTTGAATAATTGAGTCTTTCACTTTAAGTAAAAAAATTCATTAAACGTTTAGATATTTAATTAAAAATTTGTCTAATTAAAAGAAAAGAAAAAAAATTAGATTTAATTAATTTAAAAATTGATTATTCCCGCGATTCCTAAAGGAAGAAAGATACATAAAAGTCCAATACCTATAGCATAGATTATCCCAACAAATTTCAATTTTGACTTTCTCTCTGGTAAATCGTGCACATAAAATGCTCCTACAAAGAAATGAAAGTATCCTATCAAAAAAATCAAGATTGGATTATACCAATGCCACCATGGATACACCCAGATTAAATAATTTCCTACATTCAGGAAAATTTCCACAATTAAACAAAATAGAGTAAAACCGATTGCCATAGCCCATCGATTAGGAAGTCCAAGTATTTTTTTGTTTTTATCCTCTGGTAAAAACTTAGCAAATACGATACCTGCGATAGAAAACATAAAAGCAATTTCAATATTCCATCCAATTAGAATAATATATGCACTTGCCCCAGGAGTAGTCCAAAAAGCAGAATAGTTAGAGAAGGCAAAAACAAGTCCGTTCCATATCTCATTAATTAAATCTAAACCTAATACGGTCAACCCTGCATAGATTGTATTCCAATTCCCCGTTTCTCTTGCATTCTTAATTTCCACGCCATAAATGTATAATACTATAGCAAGTAGTGGGATAACATACCATCCTAATTCCGAATTTAATATACGAAGGTTAGCTAAAGCATCTAATGAAGCTTGTGTTGGAGGCATAAAACTCACTTTTTATTTATTATTTGTGTTTTTTTTATTATTAATTAAAAGAAATTTAACCCCGAATATTTATATAATTTTTCTAATAGAAATTAGACTAAATTGAGAAGACTCGGTTTGTATAATATTAAAAATCTTAAGAATTTTAGAGCAAGCTTGAGTACAAATAACTATTATTCAACAATTTTATTCGCTATAAGAGCTGCCGAAGCTCCTGCTCCGAATCCATTATCAATATTTACAACTAATAAACCTGGAGAACATGACTGTAGCATGGTGATTAGAGCTCCTTTACCTTTTTCACCTATACCATAACCACTAGAAATTGGAACGCCTATGATGGGAACATCGACAAGTGCCGCAACCACACCCGGAAGAGTTCCTTCCATACCGGCGCAAACAATAATCACATGTACCCCACTTTTTATCATATTACTTAATGGAGTAAAGATTCGATGTATACCAGCAATCCCTACATCGTAACTCGAGATAACCTTACACCCCATAACTCTTACAATTACTTCTGCTTCAACTGCTATCGGGATATCAGAACTTCCAGCAGTAATAATTCCAACAATTCCTCCTTTCTTTTCAAAATTATAAGTCGACTCTTTAATAACTATGATTTTTCCTAATTCTTTTATGTCAATTATGTAATCTTTATTATTACCAAAACGTTCCAGAATTAGGGTTTTCTGTTTCTCATTGTAACGAGAAATTATCGCGAATTTTTTACTTTTCAGAAATTGAGAAATTATTTCTGTTAGTATTTGAGGAGCTTTATTTTGAGCAAAGATTACTTCTGGAGTACCTGTTCTGGTTTTACGAAAAACATCTAATTTTGCCAAATCGCCTACTTCTTGAATCAAATTTGCCTTTAACAATTTCTCAGCATCTTCTAAAGAAATTTCCTTCTCAAGTAATTTTAAAAGAATATTTTTAATTTCACTCATGTAGTATATCCTTTACTAAATTATGATTCTATTAAAATCAATAAATATCCATAAATTTTGTAGTTTACTAAATTTAGAAAAAAGATAATAATTACTCAAAATAAATATAAATTACAATTCAATCAATTTTAAATGCTAACTAAAAGTGAATAAACATATGAAAATTGACTATACATCTTTTAAAGATGTAAAATTAAAAGGTAAAAAAATCTTAATGCGTGTTGATATCAACTCCAACATTGACTTAGAGAAAATGGAGATAAGAGATTCTCCTCGAATTCGTGCTCTTGTACCAGCTTTAAATGAATATTTTAAGAAGAGTGCAGTGATAATTTTAGCTCATCAATCACGTCCAGGAAGTGAAGATTTCACAGACTTAGATATACATGCAAGAGAAATCGAAAAACAACTCGGTCGACCAGTAAAATTTGTTAAAGATATATTTGGAGAACAGGCAATTAAAGCTATTAAAGATCTCAAACCTGGAGAGGTATTAGTCCTTAATAATGTTCGGAAATTTGATGGAGAAATGAAGAATTATAAGGATTTCTCCGAAGCAGAAAATACAGAAATGGTTAAAACCCTTTTTCCTTTAGTGGATTATGTGATTGTAGATGCTTTTGGAGCAGCTCATCGTGCACATGCTTCAATTGTAGGTTGGCCAAAGATGATGGCTGGACCTATCACCGATAAAGAATTAAATGCCTTGAAAAAAATCATGCAAGACCCTGATAAACCTATGGCTATGCTAATTGGTGGAGCTAAAGCAATTGATAAATTTAAAGCAATGAAATTTAATTTTGACAATGAAAAATTAGATTATGCTCTTTGTTCAGGTCTTACTGCTATCCTAATATTTGAAGCATTAGGTAAAAATATGGGAGAACCAAACCATAATATAATAGCTGAAGATTTGGAAGCAAATAAGGATATGATCATAGACACATATAATAAATATAAGGATAAAATTATACTCCCAGAAGATCTAATTATTGATGACGATGGCAATAGAAAAACTATTAGTATTGATGAGGCAGGTACTTATAATACTACTACAGGAGATATCGGCGGAGCAACTGTAGAGCGCTTTAATGAAATTCTAATGAAGTGTAAAACAATTGTAGCAAATGGTCCTCCAGGGATATTTGAAAAAGAAATTTTTAGGAAATCCACAAATGATATTGTGAACACTATGGTAGCTGCTACAAAGAAAAATATGGCACTCACGATAATAGGTGGTGGCGAAATGGGTGCTGCAGCCTCAATGGCAGGAAAAGCAGACGAAGTTTCCTTTATTTCAACCGCAGGAGGAGCAATGTTAGAAATCCTTTCTGGAAAGGATTTACCTATGATTAGAGCTTTACGAGAAAAAAAAGCATAAAAAGTGACTAATTATATTTTTTTTATTTTATTTTTCGAAAATAGGCGAAATTATTAGGGATTAACAATTTTTAATAAAATATTTATTTTTTATTATTATAAATTACTTACGAGTAATTGAATTATTCATAAAATTAAATAAATGGGCCCGTGGTCTAGCTCGGTATGACGTCCGCTTGACGTGCGGAAGGTCGTGCGTTCAAATCGCGCCGGGCCCACCATTAAACAATTGGAGTAACAGAAAAATGCCTATAAGAATTCGATGGACTTCAAGGGAATATTTTGGCTCCCTACTACTATTACTAGGAATGAGTGGAATATCCCAATTATATTTTATTTATATAGGTCAATATTTCCTATCTATGGGAAATCATATTGTAGCAATCCTAATTCCAATTGGAATTTGGGTGGCACTTTTCTATGCTACTCTTATTATTTTTGAAAGCTATGCCCAAGTTGAGAGAAGAGAAAAATTGAGAAGTAGATTTCGTAAAACAATAGGCAAAAGTTCAAAATTAAAGAAATTCTTAGATTTTCCAATTACAAAACCATTGTTGATCGTGTTTATACTTTTTAATATATTCTTTTTTAGCACATTCTTTATCTCTATATTATTTCTAGATAATTCTATGGCATTTCTAACAGCGGAAATTATTAGTGCAATATTTTGTCTACTTATTGCAAATTTAATAGAGAGAAATTACGGTCGAGTTAGAAGAATTTAAAATTATGCTAAGTCTCAAACTTGGCTTCATTATTAAACAAATTTAATAAGTGATAATACAACATTTATTATAGAAACATTCGGTTGTAATAAAACGATTATTAATATTTATCAAATTTTTATTCAATTATTTTTATCTTTTGATTGAATATGGCGAGAATTGAAATTCGGTGTCCTCTCTGCTCGAAATGGGATCATATAGAGATCTCAGATGATGCAACAAAAAATGTTTCAAAGGGACTCCTCGCAATCAATATAGCTACTGGAATGATATGCGAACATTCATTTATTGCATATGTAGATAAAAATTTAGTCGTAAGAGATTGCTTAGTAGCAGATTTTAAAATCGAGCTCCCCGAAGTTGAAGCTAGTGATAAAAGTGAAGAATTAATCACCCCTGAAACAGAGACAATTAAGTTTGATTTAATTAAATTAAATATTCCTGATACATTGATGACTCATGTATTCAGAGCCATTTTTTTTGGAAAAAAAACATTAATTCTTTTGGATCAAGAGTTCCTCTATAATCATATAATAAATTTCTTTAAGTATATTACACAGAATTCGTTTGATTTTGATTTAGAAATAAGATCTGAAATGGATTATAGAAATAATAAAAGTGAATTTGAAGATTATCTTATATTCAGAAACCGAAAAGTTATCAGAGATAAGGAAAAAATAATAAATCCAAAAGAATTAGAAATTGAGCAATCTATTGTCCAAAAATTCTTCACTGAGTATGATTTAATGGTAGGTTTAATCATATTGAGAAACGAAATAAATAAGGCATACGAGTTTTCTAATTCGATTCTTAAATTTATTGAAAATCAAAAAGGAAAAAATTTAAAATCAAAAATAATAATTAAGCATCTCTCAGAACAGCATGACGAAAAAATAGCAATGCCCTATTTGAATTTTTTAATTGATATTGTTCGTCATTATTTTAAAGGTGATGTGCCTAAAATCGGAGGAGTTTCGGACCTCTTGGGCTTATTATAAATTTGATTAATTGGAGAATTCATTAAATAATGATCAAATTTCTTTCTTGGTTATAGAATTTTTTAATTTTTCATAAGTTTGTTTACCATTCGAAAAGGGACAGACTTTAATACAGATACTACAACCTGCTGTCTTCAGAAAATAGGGAAAACATTTTTCTCTTTCGATACATGTGCGCATAGCTCCAATACCAGGAATATTGTCAATAATAATTCGTTTTACTTCTTGAATTGCATTAGCAGGACAACTTTTTAGGCATAAGTTACATGTTTTACAATATTCTTCAATCCAGATGTGGTCTGAGTTATCGGTATATTCGAATATTTTCTCTTCAATAAAAATCGGTGCCATCCTTTGGCGAGATCCAAATTCAGGAGTTATAAGCATCCCGTGCATTCCTTGCCCGCCCATTCCTGCTTTTCCAGCAAGTGGTGGAGTACAGACCAATCCTCCCAATGGATGATTACTTTGACAACGAATCCCTTTCTTTCGTAACCATCTCGCTATTTCATTCACGGCTTGTCCCAAAGTCGCATATACCCTCATAACTTCTCTACCTGCAGCAGATAAGGGTGCTTGATCAATCTTATCCTTGTTCATCTCTTGCATAAAGACTAATGCATACCGAAAAAGCACCAGTTTATCCTTAAAAATTAATTCTCTTGGTAGTTCGGTGAAACCAATTTTAATTATATCCCATTTTTTTGCAGTGTACAGGTTGAGTTCTTCCCATAATTCATGGTTGATTGAAGGAGGTGGAAAGTTTGTGCGTTTAAATGATGAGGTCTCAATTTCTTGAAAATAAGGTTCTAAATCTCGATAACTTCTTTTTAATCCTCTAAATATTTTAGGAAAAATCTTCATCATTGATAATAGGCTAGAGACCTTCCCTTTACCCTGGGAAAACGCGGATATTCTATCCTTCATCATTTTTCTTTTAGAATATTTAGTCCCAGCACCAGGAAAGCTAATACCTATACTAAATAAATACTCAAAACCTTCTTTTACAGAAGAATTGCTCGTTAATACTTGTTCAGGATATTTACAACAAAAGTCTAAAAATGCTCGCTCAACTTTGGGAGGAAAGGGGCCTTGAGGGGTATCTAGATGTGAAGACATATAATAGTAATATGATTTAACATATTTAACTATTTGCAATATTGCAAATATTCCGAAATTGCAAAAATATTAATATCATAAAAACAATAATTTTTTAATGAATTCTGAAGAAAAGGAGTATATGGAAATTTTTACATCATTTATTGAACGATTTACCCAAGGTATAGAGGCGTTTCAATACCAAGGAAAACATATCGGAACTGGCATATTTCTTTTAAATTTTATCGGAAAGCACCCTAATTGTTCGATGTCTGATGTGAAAGAATTTCTAAAATTAATACCTAGTGCTGCTACTAGGAGAATTGAAAAATTGGTTAATTTAGGATTTGTTGACCGTAATAATGATGAGGATGATCGCCGGCTTGTCAAATTAATTTTAACTGAAGAAGGGAGGGGCTTATACCAGAAATTTCTGCAAAACCGATTATTTGGTATGCAGATGATGAAAAAAGAATTTTCCCAGGAAGATTTGGCGATATTTTTTAAAGTTCTAGAGCGATCTATTGAATTGAAATCAAAATTCCCAAAAAAGCCAGATTTTTTCAAAAATCAATAAAATTCTTCGTGAAACAGACCTTTCACGCTATTTAATATATACCTAGAGAATCCCTGAATATTACCTAAATAATATCCATTCAGAAATTTTAAAACTCATTTTGAAATTTTCTCAGAACAAAAAAACTTTAATAATAATATTATTGAAACTTAATTTATGGATTTTAAACAACTTATATATGAAGAGAAAGAAAAAGTAGCATGGATTACCCTAAATAGGCCTGAAGTATTGAATGCATTAAGTATGCAGCTTTCAGACGAGATAGTATATGCTATTGAAAAAGTACGCCAATCAACAAAATTAAAATTTCTTGTTATAAAAGGTGCTGGTGATAATTTCTGTGTGGGAGACGATATCAACGAAATGTTAAATTGGGGTAATGCTAATGATATAACTCGCCGCGTTCGCTATTATCAAAATATGGCAAATCAATTAGAAGAATTAGATAAAATTACGATCTCCGCTGTGGATGGTTTTGCGGTGGGAGGTGGACTGGAAATTACGATGGCATGTGATTTTGTTATTGCCACAGAGAGAGCTAAATGGGGTATGCCTGAAGTTGATGTTGGTATCACTCCTGGTTGGGGAGGCACTACACGTTTAGCACGATTGATTGGGAGGCGTCGAGCTAAGGAAATAAATTTAATAGGTGCCTTGCATTCGGCAAAAAGAGCTGTTGAGTGGAATTTATGGAATCGAGTTGTTTCTAATGATCAGCTTGATTTAGAAGTTCAAAAATTGCTCGAAGTTTTAAGTTCGAAGAATCAACAAGGTATACGTCAATTAAAATTTATAATTAATCGTGGAGTTGAGTGTGATTTATATACTGCACAAGGATTTGAAGTATTGTCTGGTGCATTAACTGGGGCTGTTAGTGGAATGTGGCAAATTAAGGATGCCGACAAGGGTGGAGGTGTAATAGGATTTTCTAAAAAGAATGAACTATGGAAAAAGCGACGAAGTCTAGCAAAAGATTTTTGGTCAGATTGATCCAAATTCATAGGTGAAATTCAGTTCCGACAACGCCAAATGTATGCGATGGATGTCTAGACATTATTTTATTAAACTTAAAACCTGTACAGTGCATTCCACACGTAATTTCTGGGTTTAAATCTTCGATGAATCGAACTGATTCTTCAATATCTTCCGTTTCTTCCCATTCTTTATGAAATCCACCGATAATTGCATAAATTTTGTTTATCCCAGTTAATTTTTGGCCGTGTTTTATGGTATTTACAATTCCTGTGTGCCCGCATCCGGTAATTACTACAAGCCCTTTATCCTTTACATTAATATAGATCGAGATTTCGTCTCTAAAAGTATTTTTTTCAAACTCATTTCTACTTTTCATTAAGTACATCCCTTTCGTAAGTTCATTATCATCAAATATTTCTATTTCTCCACTTGTAGTAATTCCTGACGATAGTTTTATTGGTTGACTATTCTCTATAATTTTGAGATTATTTTGCTCAACTAAGTTTTCAATTATGTTTTTATTCAATGAGGGTAATTTGATACTATAAATAAAAACATCTTGTTTTTGCAATTCACGGAACTTTTCTGTTAAGATTTCAGGTGAATAAAAGCCTTGACCTGATTTTGGAACTAAGATTGTGTTTTGATTATAAGAATTGGGGGTCAGTATTAATTCACAACCTTCTTTTAATCTAGGAAGTACAGTCATTAGACCACCATAATGATCAATGTGCCCATGACTTAAAATTAATTTGTCATAATCCTTGAAATCTATGCCCATAGATTCTGCATTTGATATTATAGAATTTTTAGGACCTCCCGCATCTAGAAGATATTTTTTTATTTCTTCTCCTTGTTTTATTTCAATACTCATAGCAAGGCCATGTTCAGCTAAATATTTACTCCCATTTGAATGAGGATGAATTACAGTTCCTTCAAATTTTTCCTCTGTTAATAAAGTTGACATCGAAGTATTTGTCGTTAAAATTTTAATTAATAAATTACCACTTTCAATTCCATCTGAAATATCTACATTCATTTTTAACTCCTATAGAATAGATTAATAACTCTTATTATGATCTATTTTTTTAATATTTTATTCAAATCGTCTCTTCTTTTTTTAAAAAGAACTCTATTTTTTTCAATTATTATTTTCCAGAGATTTTCTCTTTCTTCCTCGGAAGCAGTACGTAATTCTTCATAAAGTTTCTTAATTTCTTCCAAGAATAATAAACCCTTTAAGATAAAGTTAAAAATATGCGCCCTCCGGGAATTGAACCCGGGTCGCCAGGATCACCTTTCTGATTTCTAAGAAGCAGAAAATTGGCAACCTGGCATACTTACCACTATACTAAGAGCGCCTTGTTCTAATAATATTTAAAAGATTTTAAAAAATTAAAATTTAATTGTTCTAAAAAAGTAAAAGCTAATAAAAATAAAAGAATTTAAATTTCTTCTTTAAGATGGATTGAGACTTCCATTCTGTCAGTAATCCCTAGGTTTCTTGCCTTATTTAGAATATACTTAATTCTCTTTTCTTTAATCATATCCAATATTATTAAAGCAGGAATGCTAGGAATAATCATTATAATTGGAAATGGGATAAATATAATTAGGGTCGTGATAAATAGTGAAAAGTTGTTACCAGCTGCTATAAAAAAGATAGTGATAAAGTTAACGTAAGATATTATAACAGAAACTCCGGTATATCCCTTTAAAAATTGTTCATACCATCTTCCTATAGATCTAATTTCAAGAGGTTTCATTGTTTCGTTTAATATTAATTTATTTGAATACAAAATCCCCGCATCCATTAAAAACCAAGTTGGAGAGAACAATAGATTTGTGAATGTGAATGTAAAGATTAATAAAACAACAAAAGTAATAGTATACAGATCAGGAGTTAACTCTGCTAGTGATACACCATAATTACCAGTAATAAAACGAACAGTATCGGGATTTAATAAAAGTAATGATATATTTATTGCCATTAATGAAGCAAACAGACCTTGAGAAGAAAATTTAAATTTCTTATATTCTGGTTTCAAATATATTCCATATTGAAATCGATTTCTAAATATTTTTGTATGCACGTATAGATATAGTGGTGTAAACAAATATCCTCCTACTAATGTCCCTATAATTGATGCCAAAGGTAAGAATAAAATAGAAATAAATCCAATTTCCAAACCTGCATCTCTAAAGGGGATAATCGGTGATAGATTTTGTCCATAACCTAAAATTCTTGACATTGCTATAGAAATTCCCACCCAAAATATGCAGTAAACACAAAAAATAATAAGAGATTTTGTGTATTTTGATTTTCTCATAATAAAACCCCCATTTTGTAGTTGTTGATGTAATTTAGACAATCTCGGAAATAACTTATTTAATAGTATTATTCTTTACGAAGTCTTCAAGTTCTTGTACGCTGTTAGGTAATCCTTCTCGGACTCCAATTTCTTTACTTTCTAGAAAACTCATAGCTGTTGCCATTTTTGATGTTTTTTCAAGAGTAAAATTATTTAAGCGAGAGATTAAGATTCCGGCTAAGAAAGCATCACCTGCACCTGTTGTGTCTTCAACTTTTCCAGCAGTATAAACTCCACTATTTATTATAGTCTTTCCATCTGATATAATTGAACCATTGGGACCATCAGTTATCGAAATTAATTTTATTCCCATATCTAAAAAACTTTTTATCATGAGGGTTTTTTTCCTTTCACCCGTAAACTCTTGAGCTTCTTCTAAATTCATAGATACAATATCAGAATTAGAAATCAGAATTTTTGCCCAATTTGGGGCATTTTTAATAATTGACATACTTGGAGCTGCAAAGACAATTCCTCCCTTGTCTTTTGTGAGAGTAATTGATTTTTCTATGGCTTTGCAAGCATCATCAGTAGTTAAAGATGTCCAAGCAAATGCTTTAATTTTATTAAATAATTCTTCATTAACATCTGAGGGATTTAAAAGATTATTAGCCCCTTTATAGGCTAAAATGGATCTATCTTTTCCCCATGGGGTTTTTAGTATAATTGATAGCGCTGTAGTATCTTTATCAGTTTGAATTACCTGAGATAAATCTACTCCTCTTTTTTTCATATCAGTTAAACAGATTTCTGCTGAAAAATCGTTTCCCATTACTCCAATATATGCACTTTTTAATCCTAGCATAGAGCAATTTGCCGCGATATTAGCACCTGAACCTCCTGGTACAAATCTCACGTTCTTAACATTCAATTTTCGAGAATATTCAATGGCAGTATATTTTTTTATGATCTCTTTATCAAATAATTCAAAGCGTAAGATATCATCGATATCAATGATAATATCTAAAGTATTGCTTCCGATCGTAATTAATTCCGGAAAATCCATAATTTTCACTAAATAAATATAGAAATTTAATATATAGAATAAGTTTAAAATAGAAAATAGTCTTTTAATAATTTTGCTAAGAACAGGATTTTGAGGAATTAATAAAATAGAGATAAAATTTTTTCCTCTTTGTTTGATTTTATCAGCTTTCTTTATTACTGTGTATAATATTCATCATTCTATTTACCATACGATGCGTAAGTTCGAGAAAAGCATCTTCAACATTTTCTCCAGTTTTAGCTGATGTTTCGAGATATATACAACCATTATTTTTTGAATATTCTTCTACTTCGTTTCTATCTATAACCTGACCAATATCAGGGATTAAATCAGATTTATTCCCTATGATTACTTTAGGTATATCATTAGTTAAAATACTACGCATCTCAGAAATCCAAGTTTTCATGCCTAAAAATGTTTGCTGTCTTGAAAGATCGAATACAATTAATGCACCAAATGCCCCATCATAAAAGCTACGATGCAAAAATTTAAATCTTTCTTGACCACCTATATCCCATATTTGGAGTTTAGCTTGGTTTGATGGTTCATATTCCAAAGTTTTGGTTAAAAAATCCACACCGATAGTCAGCTTGTAACTCAAGTCAAATTCATTATGTACAAATCTATTGAGAAGACTTGTCTTACCTACAGCAGGAGGGCCAATTAAGATAACTTTAAAAGAATATCCAGTCATTTTACTTGTGATATAGATAGAATTAGATTAATAATGATTGATAGTATTTTTAAATTTAATTAAAAAACAAATTTCTTTTTATATTAATAGTAAATTTGAAAATAGAAAATATCAGAAACAATAAGAAAGTTAATTTAGAATGAACAAATTGCTTTTTTATTCATCTGATTTAAGACGATTCAATTCTTTTTCTAATTCGGCTATTTTTTCATCAGAACCCGCAGTAGGTAGTGCCACTCCCATTTCTACTTGGATTTCAGCATCTATTTCCCCTAAAACATCCTTGACATCAGTATCAGTAACGGCTGTGTCAACCATTACATCGTTTATTCCATCAGTTGTGATTTCCTCGGTGACAGCAAAATCCTCCATATCTACTCCAATTGAAGTCATCAGTTCTGTCAGTTGAGGTATAGAAAGCTGGTTCTTTAATGCACCTAGGCTTGAGGCAATCCCTTTCATTATATCAGCAATATCTTTCACAGCATGAGCCTGCTCTAATTTAAATACCATTCCCTCAAGATTTGTCCTGAATAGGTCAATTGCACGCGCCTGCTTCTTTACTTGGAGATAATTTCTCGCGTGAAATTCTGAACCTTGCATATCACCCTGCTTTCGTAAATTGACTGCCTTATCTCGTGCCAGCTTTGCACTCATTTCCATTTTTTTTGTCTGTCTCATTAGACGTTTATTAAAAACTTTCAATTTGACTGTGGCGGATCGAACTGTATCTTTTTTCTTTCCACCTGATAGCCAACCACTTAAATCTTTTAGAAAACCCATTTTTATAACTCTCGAATTAATTCTTGTATATTATATATAAAACTTCGGTCTTATATAATTATTTTTGGAGACCAATAACTAATTATTATGAGTTGAGATTTTTCTCATTGTTTAACAGAAAATTTGATATATACTGATAAAATTATTATTATTAAATATTAGATTAGATTAGCTATAAATAGTATAATTATTTTAATATAGTTATTATGTCATCAGTAGATTCAAAGCTTTATCAGTATGCTGTTCAAACTGCGAAAGAGGCAGTTGCATTAGATAATCAGGGAAAGTATAGGCAGGCTATAAATAAATATCAGCGTGCAGCTGAAATATTAATGCAATTTATGCAATATAATAAAAATCCTCAAATGAGAAATTTGTGTAAGCGGAATATTGAAGAATATGTAGATCGTGCTAAAATTCTAAAATCTCATTTGGGTGGCCCTAGGAGTGCTAGACACGTTACTAAATCCATTGGTTCTAAAGGTGAGGGAGGGGTTGATTCTGAATCTGGCGCTGTATCTTCAGAAGAGCAGGAACTTATTGACACAATATCAGGAACAATCGTTACCGAGTCCCCTAATATTAATTGGGAAGATATTGCAGGTTTGGATAATGTAAAACAAGCTTTAAGAGAAGCAATAGTTTTACCTATAGTAAAACCGCAATTATTTACAGGTGCAAGAAAACCTTGGTCTGGTATTTTGTTATTTGGTCCACCTGGATGTGGAAAGACATTACTGGCTAAAGCAGCTGCTACGGAATGCAACGCAACTTTTTTTAGTGCATCATCTGCAGATTTATTAAGTAAATGGTTAGGTGAAAGTGAAAAATTAATTAGTTCCTTATTTAAAGTAGCACGGTTAAAGGCACCAAGTTTAATATTTATGGATGAAATAGATTCAATTGCAACTAAAAGAGGAGAAGGAGCGGAGAGTGGAGGAGAGAGAAGAGTTAAAACGCAACTTTTAAGTGAGATACAAGGGTTAAAATCAACTCACGACAAACCTTTACTAGTTTTAGGGGCAACAAATCGTCCATGGGATATTGACAATGCCATGTTAAGTAGATTTGAGAAAAGAGTGCACGTACCTCTTCCAGATTTAAAAGCAAGAGCAGGGATCTTTAAAATTCACACAGAAGGAGTGAATACTGCATTAACAGATGAGGATTTCGTTGAGTTGGCAGTAAGAACTGAGGGATATTCGGGTAGAGATATCGCAAATGTTTGTCGTGAAGTAATAATGTTACCTGTACGTGAATTAGACATGAGTGGTCTTTTAGAAAATTCTGATAAAGAGGTTACCGTACGAGATATTGATTTAAAAGATTTTAAAAAAACTCTTAAAAAAGTCAAACCAATGACAAACAAAGCTTTAATGAAGCAATATAACGCCTGGGCAGAAGAATTCGGAGAAATTTAATAAATTTTGATGGTTGAGATGGAAAGACAGAGAGAAAAATCTACAGAAATTCCTAAAGAAGTTAGAGAAAAAGCAGAAAAAGAGTTAGAAGAATTAAGGAAAGAGCTTACTAGATTAAGAGATTTAAAAAAAGAGAAAGAACAATTAGAAATTGAAGCAACCCAAAAACACATCATTAAGGAAGAAGATATTAAATCTACTGGATTAAATTATATAGAAGATGAATTTGATAAACTGGAAACCATATTATCTTCTAAATTAGGGGAAATCGATCAAAAATTATATCGCCAGCATGCAGAACAAGTTGAAGTGGAACTACAAAACCTTGAAGAAGAAATTCTTGGCGAAAAGGGATTAATAGAAAAAAAAATAACAGCCTATGAAAATTTATTAAAGGCTTATCCTTGGCTTGAGGAGGAACGTAAAAAGTTTATGTACTCAATGCCAGAAAAAAAAGAAAATAAATCTGATTATACTTCTTGGAAAATTGAGTGGGCTAAAGTTCTTTTTGATTATGCTAGATTTGCTGTTCTTCACATTATTTATATTAGAGAAGTAAGTTCTCAAAAACCTTTTTTTAATTTTACTAAAAGAGAAGAATATGTAAAAGAAATCGCAGAGGAATTAATTAGCCAAAATCAAGCAAAATGGCTTTCAAAAGAGAAGGATAGAATAAGAGTATATTGGAAAACTCTTGAAGCATGGTCAGATGAAATCTATAAATGGTGTTACGAGAATGGAAAGATTGAACCTGTAATGATTTATGAACTAAGAGAAGCAACGCAAGAAGACTTCAGCTCTCTTCCACTAGAGGATCTAGAAGAAATTTTTAAAATATTAGCTAAAAATCGAAAAGCAATAATTTTAAAACTGGAAAATGGTCAAAAAGCATTTAAAATAAAATTAGAATAATAAAATCTTTTACTTTATAAAGATGGGAAGTACCATTGCTTTCCAGTTAAAATATTTTCCCTGAATTTAGCAATACCTGTATTTTCAAGTGATTCTAATGCTCTTAATGATCGATCTTGAGACCATTCCAAATTAGCACACACATCCTCCAAAGTGAGTACCCCTTTTTCTTTCGCTAATTCTACAACTTTAGATTCATCACCAGTGTATTGAATTGGAAAAAATCGCACAATCATTGCCCCTGAATCCAATTCAGTTATATCCTCAATCACTCTCGTCTTTTTTAGGAGTCTCAAAGCTTTCTCAACATCCTTGACTTCTATATTACCTTTCAAAATTCCTGTGTTTACTAATTCAAATACCTCTGGTAATGGGATTATACCACCAGTTTCTTCCTTACTCATCAATACTCTCTGATATGCTAGCATACCTAGTTTTTGATGGTCAATTTTTGAGAACTTTCTCAGTACATCATGTTCTGTTATTTGTTCAGTAATAATTTTTGAAGAAGGAATATTAAATTTCTTCTGTAATTCTTTTATCTCTTGTCTTAGCTCTGGTGTTAACGCTAATAAGATACCATGTCTTTTTGCCAGATCTCGAAGTCTTTCTTTAGTAAATTTTTCAACAGAAGCTTTTGATTGCATATCTTTCATTTTCAGCTCTGCTGCTTTTTTTTTCATTGCTTCTTTTAAGTCA
This sequence comes from Promethearchaeota archaeon, assembly GCA_016839635.1. The sequence continues at coordinate 19,464 of JAEOTV010000067.1, forward strand.
ATATCGTCTTCAATCTTTCGAATGCCCATTTCTAGATAACACTATTTTTTAATACCTTTATAGATTAATAATTATAAATCTTCTTAATTCTTTCTATTTCAATTGATTATGATTGAATCTTCTAATTTCAGGCAAATTAATGAAATCGAGAAAGATCTCATTTCTAAATCATTATCTCATATATCTCCTAAAATTTTCCAAAACTTAATGGGATCTAAGAAGAAATTATATATTTCAATAATTGAGTCAAATTTAAAAACTCAATACCCTAAAATTTACTTGTTATCCCAGGATTTTCACAAAAAAATAGATCAATTCGAATTTAAAAATAAAATATATTCAACTGGACTATATTTCGGATTTATCAAAAAAGGAAATTTTTATTTCAGTTTAGAAGGTGCAGAATTTCTATACAAACAAGGAATTCTTTCTGATCTTAAATTTTTATATCTTAATAAGAAGGGAGAAAAATCAGTTTTATATGGAAACAATATATTAAAGAATATGGTTATGAAAAAATCATCTAATCTACAAAAAGGGGATTTCTTATTAATTTTTAACAATTTAAATGAAATTCTATCTATAGCACAATCTACAGTGGATAGCAAAGTTCTAAAAAATCTTAACCCTAAAGATATTATTGCTATTAATTTACGTGATAAGGGTATTTATTTAAGAGAACACCAATAAGCATAAATGAAATTGATCTCAAATTATATAAATAAATTTTTAAAAAGGGAGGATTTCGCCAACTATTACTCCCTTTGAACCTTTAATAAATATGGTTCAAATTTCTTTTTATCTTCCAGATATTTAAAACAAATAGGACCAATTTTTTACAAAATTAATACAAAAGATGATAATTTGGTAGTAGGATATAAAAAGTAAATTCTTTAATTTTTATTTTAAGAAGAAAAGGGTTGATGAATATTAAAACTCATTATCAAATCTATATTCCAAAGATTTAGGATCTTCACCTTTTATTTCCTTGAATTCATTTTCTAACTCATCATATAGAGAAAAGAACTCTGTACTCATACTTACTGGAGATTTTTGCATTTCTGTTATAATATAGTTATACTCAAGATCCTCTAGGAAAATTTCTTTAAAACTACTTTCTAACTCTATAGGTACTTTTGAATATCCTCCCGAAAGAGTTAAAGATTGCTTTTTATTAGTAATCATCTTGTATGGGAAATTGGAGAAGTATTTTTCTATCAAATTATAAGCAGCAACATACTTTTCTTTATCTATACATGATTCCTTTAGCTCCTTTTTAAACATTGTCTGAAACTCTTTTGAAAAACCTACAACACATTCTCGTAACAATTTAGATGATTTAGACGCAACTAATCCAACTGAGATTAATTCTAATTCATATAATGTAAGAAATCCTTCTTCTAGCTTAATATCCAATAACCCTCCCATATTTATAACTTCTTCACTCATAAGTTGCACGGCATTTATAAATCCTGCAAAAATTGATTCATTTAAGTTAGATGTAGACCAATCATAATTGAATAATGCTTTTCCCCCTCGATCTCTAACTACAATCCTATTAACTGTAAATGGTAAAATATAAAGGAGTTTTGGCTCTTTTAATATTCCTAAACATACAATTAAGTTTCCTAAACCTGTAGTGGCATAAGCAAATAGAATAAAAATTGGATTCAAATAATATAAAAGGTAGATAGTTAGAGTTAGTGGCCCATTTATTACGGTACCCGTAAAAAATATGAAGGCTTCTCTTTTTATCAAAAATGGAGCATGTAACCAAGTTTTTAAACCCCAATAAAACGATGCACTACCAACAAATAATATAAAAAATGAACCTCCCAATTCGTATAATCCCATCCAGTTCATATTCAAATATCCTCCCTCAATTTCAAGTCCGACAGCTCCCGGTTGAAATGCGAGGTAGCAATATAAAACACCTAAAGCAACTGCTATAATTAAGAAAGGTGAATTAGAAGTTTCTTTAATCGTATAATTAATTCCAATTGCAAAAAATACTGCACTAGGAAATAGCATAAGACCAGAAATCCGAGAAACTAATGTGTTCAAAAAAAGATTTGCCAACAAGTCTAACATAAAGAGCAAACCCATAAAAAACAGACCTAACCTAATGAAAGATAAAGATCTTATATTCTTAGTTCTCGGTGTAATGTACATTAGAAGAGTAGCTATTAGGATAATTGTGCTTGTAAAAATTTCAACAATTACTTCAGGTGTCCAATTTAATACCATTTTCCTTTTCACTTTATTATTTAATTTGAATTATTGTTTATTTAAACTCATTTTTACATTATTTAATATATTAAAAATATCTTCTTGTTTATCGGGATTTATGTACACATTCTTATTTGTGTCATCTTCACAGCAAATTAAATTATAATCAACTAAATTCTTAAGTCGATAACTAACAATTTCTCGTTTTTCATCTATTAATTTAAAAATTTCTGATTTTTTAATTGAACTTTGCATTGTTAGTAAGTCAACTATTTTCCTATTTATCCTATCTCTTAATAAAAAATTAATTATTCCCAAATTCGCTTCCAACTCAATTGGAAGAAATACAGTATAATTTCCTACTTTAATTTTATCTATATAATTAAATTTAAGTAACATCTCTATATGCCATACCAATTGCCCCGAACTACCAGATTCAACAGATAACGCTTTACTTCTTAAATAAGAAAAATGCACACCAGGATTCATCCTTATATAATTATAAATGCCTCTTCTAGTAGGGTTTGAAAGAACAGTTTCCCTTGAAAACTTTGAACCTTCAATTAAAATTTTATTGTCAATTAAAAATTTTAATATCAATAATAGTCCATTTCTAGATAATCTCAATCTTTTTTTTGCTATGTTGTAGAGATTTTCCACATTTAATATTTTATTTTGACTCATAATATCCTCAGCTATCTCTATAACTCTCTTTACACTGGGATGCTCTAATCCTACGGACTTAGATAAAATCTTAGTTTTCATAATAGAGATAACCAAATGTAACTTATGTTTGAAATTAAAATAATATTATAGAAATTCTGGGACTTTCAGAAGGTCTAGTTCTACTAATTTCCTAATGTTAGGTTCTTTAATATTTCTGTCAAGAATTTTATAAAGATTGGTACCTAATAAATATAGATATAAAACATCGTTGAAGCCATGCAGTTTGGATTTGATTTTTGATTTCCTTGAAAAGCTAAAAAACAGTGAGCTCCTATTTTTCACTTTTTCAAACCCAAAATTAAACTCTTTATTTTTTTATAAGGCAAAGATAAAAACCTATTGTATCATGAATATGTGGATATAATCTTTGAGACCATTTTAGATCCTTGTTTAAATCCATTCCAAATACATCTGTTAATCCATTTATACCATAATTCTTAGAAATTCTAATTATTGTAAAACCATCTAACTTTTCCAAGATATCACTTATAACTATCTCGTTTTCTTCAGGAGCAATTGAACATGTACAATAAAGTAATATTCCTCCAGATTTCAAAGCATTTAAACCTGCTTTCAATAATTTTCTTTGAATTGATGCCATTTTTTCAATATCTTTCATTTGTTTACTTCTTTTTCTAAGTGGGTCTTGTCTTATCAAACCCTCCCCAGTGCATGGAGCATCTAACAAAATTTTATTCGCCTTAACATTTAATATTGATAATTTAACGGCATCCATATTAAGAATAATTGAATTATTAACTCCTAATCTACGAAGATTGATATCTAAAGCAGGGATTCGATTTTTATTCCTATCAATTAAAATAAGTGTACCTTGATTTCCCATTATTTGAGCTAATTGAGTTGCTTTACTACCTGGGGCTGCACACATATCAATAACGACATCACTTGGTTTTGGGTTAAGAATTATTGCTGGAAGCATTGAGGCTACATTTTGTAAATAATAATAACCTTGTAGAAATTCATGTGTAGAACCCAAATTATAAGGAGCCTTTATTACATTGAATGCATCTGGGATCCATTCAATTGGTTTTAACTTAAATCCTTTATTTTCTAATCTTTGCCTTAAATCTGTGGACGATATTTTAAGAGTATTAGTTCGGATCGATGGAATTAAAGGATGCTCGTTTGCTTTCAAATAATTAATTGTCTGTTCTAACCCTAAGAATTGAATATATCTTTCTACCATATATGGGAGGTAACCATATTTCTCAGCGAGTTCTTTTGCATCCTTCTGTAAGTGTGAAATTAGTTGACAACTCGAATTTCAATCTATTAATACTAATAAAAAATAATAAATTATAATTGTTATCAGCGAGAAAATTAATCTTATGATTGAAGTCGAAATAAAAGTTAGAATTTCAAATCCGGAATTAATTATAAAAAAATTCGAAGAAAATAGTGGAATCTATAAACTTTCACTTCTTCATGAGGATACATATTTTAATATGCCTAAGGGCTTAAGAGACTTTAAAAAGACTGATGAAGCTCTAAGGTTAAGGAAATCTATTGAGTTTCATAAAAAGGTTGATACAATAAAGCGAGTTATTAATTATTATATTACTTATAAGGGTAAAAAGATGGATCTTTTTACAAAAACTCGTAAAGAGTTTGATATCAAAATAGATGATATTAAAAACATGGAGGTAATACTGGAAGAATTGGGATTTCAAAAAATCTTGACCGTTAAGAAACAAAGAGAGTTGTATGAATTCGAATTTAAAAACTACTATATTGAAGCATTATTAGATTATTTGCCTATTTTAGACCAATATTTCCTAGAAGTTGAATTTTTATTAGATTCTAATGAGAACCTCGAAGAAACCAGAGAGGTTCTGTTTGACTTTTTAAGTTTACTTGATATTAAAAAAGAAGAATCAATAAGAAAATCATATTTAGAGCTAATTGATGAAAAACATAAAGGAAATTTAAAGTTTTAATGAGTATATTCAAAAGAATATACTCACTATGGAAATGGAAATGGTATGAACTTGATTTTTGATATTTATTTAGTAATTAATCTGTCTAGACAAGCTATTTTCCTATCTAAATTATGATTAACTCTTTGTATGTCATAATTTTCATAAATTGTTTTTATAAGCGTTTTTTGAATAGATACTGAATTTTTGGATATATCTTGAACTAAATCCAAAAATTCATAGTAATTTGTATCTATTCTTTTTTTAGCTTCCATAATTTCTCACTGTTTTAGCACTAAATAGAAAAAGAATTAAAAATAATAAAAATAATTTGGAGTCCAATTTCTAAAATAAAATTCCTAACAAAAGTTCTTGTACGAAATATAGCTCTTAAAAGAGAGATACTTTTTTTTTCAATATATCGATTTAATTTTGATTATTTCTTTAAATCTTTATATTGTCCATCTAAAATTTGTGCGATATATCGTCTTCCTTTAATGATCCACATTATTTTATGACCTTCTCTCGCTTTTTTACCCCATTCTGATTTCTTGTTGCGATTTTGTTCTATATAACGATATCCAAAAAGATCTACATATTTTACCCCACTTGAAAATTTTTTAATTGGGTATTCAATCTGATCAATCTCAACGCTTTTCTTTCGCTCAAATATTGCCTTATATATCTTCAATCCATTATCTTTTAAATCTTCCATAGTCTTGAATTACCTCAAATTATTATTGTATCTTGAGCGATTATATTTTCCTTTTTGACCTTATCCCCTTTTGTAAATTCAATATCTTGAAGATTAATAGTAGTTTTTGGAAACATTTCTCCACTACTTAATCTTCCAAATGATTTTTTCTTATCCTTTGAAAATAATTTAAAATTAAATTCCATTAACTCTTTAGCCTGTTGATTTTTAAATTGCATTCCCCATGTAAATTCATCTAAATTTAATTGAAGATCATCTAATAACGTAACTTTTTCTAATTCAGTTGTAAAATAAGTATCGCGTATTTGAATAGGAATTGGTCGTCCCCATTCTTGTAATTCATCTATTAACATTAAATAAAATGCTAAAGGTTGCTCATCAAATACATAATCTCTAAGCTGAGCTTTAAAATTGTGTAATGCAATTGCTCTCGCAGCTAAAACATATCCACTAAATTCATCATTTTTCTTAATTTCTTGTGGAGAACCAATTCCTTTTAGAAGAGAAAGTGCGGATATAACGCCATGGTCAAGTTCTACTGGATCTTTATATTTGTATTCCGGATGACCTTCTGGTTGAGTTATGAATATTTGAGGTTTTTGAGCTAATAATTTCTGATGCTCTAATCCAGCACCTTCTCTTATTAAAGAACGGGCTTCTTTAGAAAGCCCTTCCTCTAATATTTTCAAATAATCTTCTTGCTCACCCTTCCAAGCTAAATTTATCTCAAAAGGAATAAATTCTAAATCAATGGTAGGATAACATTTTAAAAGTTGATTGACTAGTGAATAATTGACCGCTGTCGTCATCTTTCCTAAAGGATATCCAATGTCATGAATCAAACCTGTTATCCACCAGAATTTCTCTTTAAGAAGGGTTTTATCTAATTCTGTCAAGTCAGAAATTACACTCTCAAGAGCTCCTTGACCAAGATCTTGCTCTAAAAGAAAATCTCCTAATACTGCTACACGAAGTGCATGTTCTGTGTGATCTCGATAATATTTTTTTACGCTTGTACTATAAAGAAAAGCTTCAAGGTCAGGTAAAGCACGTATTAAATATAGTAATCCCTCTGATTCGATTCCTCTCTCTTTGGATACATCATAAAGAGCAGTTGATAAATCCTTTCGTTTACCTGTAATAAAGTCCAATTCAGGAATTAGATCTAATCCTTCTAAATTTTGAAGAGATCTTTTAATTTCCTGCTCCAATGGTTTTTTAACTTTGTCAAGAATTTTCAACCCAAAATTTGAAAATTTTTTTCCAATCCCCCCTACTTTTGACAATTCTTTTCGTGCTAATGCTAAGTCTTTATCTAAATCTTTTAAATCATTATCAATACCTTTTATTGAGCTTAGTGTTTTATCTTTTTTTAGTTGTTCAGTAATTTCAGGGGGTGCATGTTCTAACGATTTTTCAATCGTGTTTAATAAATTACTTACCCATTGAGAAAAACTGGTGCTTTGAGATGAAATACGATTTAGGATCCACTCATCATTTATTTGAAAATCTGACATATCAAAACGTTAAAGAGTTTTTTTATCTATTTTAATCTATTAGCTTTAATTTTTTTGACTTTTTAAATTTAAGTTAAAACATTATTATTTGAACTTGAATGACTTTCGTGTTATTATCTCAGAATCGGTTTTTATCCTAAAAATTTAAATGTTCGTTAATTCATGTTAAACCAAATAAGATTTGAATTTGATATCACATTAAAACCTCAAAAAATTCATTCTTTTTTTATAATAAACTCACTTTGATGTTGATTCTCTCATGGTTTTCTTTGAGATTGATCATTTAGGATTTAATTGTGGGAAAATTAAGGAAAAATGTTCAAAATATCCTAAATTCTGTATGACTTGTATCAGGAATAAATTAAAACAACTTGGGTTTGAAATTGATTCGAGTCTAGAAGTATATGAAATAGATTCTTATGAAAGACGAGTTCAGATGGAACGAGAGTTAATATGGCGGAAATTTTTAGATGTTCTGAATATTAGACATATTATAATTATGGATAATGAATCAGGACTGACTTTATTAAATTATCCTGTGTCCGGAGAAGAGATAAACGCTGATTTATTGAGTGGGTTTATTCAAGCAAATATAACGTTTTCAGAATCCCATACTGGTTCATATGAACAATCAAGTTCACCAAGCAATCATAACTTCTATGAGTTTCAATATCAAAACTTTAACATATTATTAAGAGATGGAGAAGTGATACGACTTTGCTTAATGCTTGATCATAAAGCTTCTGAAAATATGAAAAATCAAGTTATCCAATTCATCCTCGAGTTCGAAGAAATATTTAGTAAAGAGCTGTATAATTTTAGAACTGCAGGAATGTTTTATTCAAAAAATATGGTTGATTTCATAATTGACTCATTTGAGATAAAATTGGTTTTTCCCATGACACTAGCCCATTCAATTCCTCCAAACGTTTTAAAGAACATAGAAAAAAATCAAATTCAAAACGCTATTGTTAATATTGCGAAAGAATTACTCACTTCAAAACAATTCTTCTTCATTAATAATTTACTAAATCAAGTGAAAAAAATTGTTAATATAGAGTCAAATGATATTTTATATCAAATTTATCAATTAGTTGAAAATAAAATATTCAGTCCTACCACTTTAGAAACAGCAGTGAGCAATATTGAAATGATTCAAGAAGCTCATGAGGAAAAAGTTGCTAAATACAAACCTATCTCTTCTATTTTAATCACTAATTCAGATTTTGACAAATTAAAGGAACAAGCCGAAGAGATGGATGAAAATACAGCGTATAAAATGATTAAAGAATTGGTAAAGAAAGGAAAAGCTGCTGAAAAATCTCTAGCTTATAAAGTGGGTGAGGATGAGTATAAAAAGGCTTTATTTTTAGCAAAGGAGTTTAATTTTAAACAGGATATAGACAAAATCTCAAGGCTATTATTGGAATTAGATAAAGAAGTCAAGCAAATAGAATTAGATTTTAATTTAGAAGCAGGAGAAAATGCTGAAAAGAATGGTGATTTTATTAATAGCATCCAATACTATCAAAAAGCATTAAAAATTCTTGAGAGTTTTCTAATTTATAATGTTTCTGATTCTCGAATTAAAAAATTGAAAAAGAAGATAATGAAACTCCGTGAAGAGATATAACTTCTTATATTAGTCCACATCTAGTCTCACTACATCATGATGGCACACTGCTAGTGAAGAATTAGAGGGAGCTATTAACTTCACATTATCTAACACTTCTACAAAAGAAGAAAGGATTATTAAATTCTCATTATTCCCCCCTAACTGGACTCCATTATGAATTAAACAATTATCTGATATAATAGCTTTTTCACATTTGACATTCTCTGAGATATAAGCTTTGTTATAAATCAATGCATTATTAATTTTGGTATTTGCTCCGATATATACATTATCACCAATTATTACATTTGGGCCTATTCGACAATTTTTTCTGATAACCACATCTTTTCCAATAGTAACGGGTGGATATATTAGAGCTTTTCCTTCAATATCTAAATTCTTATCAATTAAATTTTTCTTTTTCTCTTTTAGGTTTTTTAAAATATCATTCATTAATAGGATATTTCCTTCAAGCAATTCTTCAGGTTTGCCAATATCTTTCCAAATACCTGGAATTGAATAATGAAATAATTTTTCTTGATTAGAAAGAATAGGAAAAACCTCACGTTCCATTGAAACCCTTTTTTTAGGTGTAATATATTGAAATATCTCAGGTTCCAAAAGGTAAACTCCCGCATTGATAGGCATTGGCTTATTTTCTCCATCTGGAGGTATATATTCAGATTTTTCTAGGAATTTAATGATTTTATTTGACTTTTTATCAGCAATGATAACTCCATATCTTGATGGATCAGGAACAATTTTACTAGCAATTACTCCTAACCCTTTATTCATTTGATGAACTCGAATCATTTCTTTAAAATCAAAATTTAAAATGACATCACCATTCAACATAAAGAAATTATCATCTTGTAGATAATCTTCAGCTAGTTTTACAGCACCTGCAGTTCCTAAAGGCTCCTTTTCATCAGTATATTGAATTTTTATTCCTAAACGCTTCCCATCTTTAAAATGCCTTTGAATAGTATCTGCCATTATGCTAACTGCTAAAATTATATCAGTAATACCTGCTGATTTTAATAATAGCATTTGCCGTTCAATTACAGGTTGATTTACTACAGGCATTAGTGATTTGGGTATTGTACAAGTCAACGGACGCAAACGGGTACCCCAACCACCTGATATAATAATCCCTTTCGTCATGGTGAAAATTAAGATTTAAAATTCCTTCAGAATATGTTTAAGGAATTAATTTAATAATTAATATTTATTTGATACTTATCTATTTGAATAATAACAATTTAATATTCAATTTGTTCTGGTCTTAATTTGATTTCTTCTTGTACTATTGTCTGTTCTTGTTTAGATTCTGTTTTAATAATGTTTTTAAGATCTGTGAAATACCAGGTTAATACAATTGTGACG
>JAEOTV010000228.1 GCA_016839635.1 Promethearchaeota archaeon
AAAATGGAATCCAAACCCAAAAAATCGTATAAAAGCTCTTTTACTCCAAAGCAAAAAGAGGAGTATAAGCAGAAAAAAGAAACCGAGAAGCAAGAACTTCACGAACTCTATAAAAAATTCGTGGATAAGCATACTATTCAAGATTTTATCGGGATAATTACCAACTATAAAACTATGCATAAGTACAGTTTTAGAAATATATGCTATGTATTAGTTCAGAAGGAAAAACGCCAAGATGATAAATTTATAGGAGTCCTTAACAGTTATCTAAATTGGAAAAAACAAAATATCCAAGTCCTTAGAAACTCTAAAGGATACAAGGTACTCGTTCCTATTTTCAGTAAGGTAAAACCCTTAGAATTTGAATCCACTAAACAAGATCAAGAAGAAGATGATAAGAAAGTATTAGCCTTCTTTAAATTAGGCAATGTTTTCAACATAAGTCAGACTACCGAGCATGAGAATTATCTTAAAGAATCTGAAGAAATTGACAAAGTAATCATGAAAAACGCCGAAATTGATTACAACACAGCCTTAAATTTCACAAAAGACAATTTTCCAGAGCTAAGTATCAAGGAAGATTTCAAGCCCCAAGACACCAAAGGACAATATGATCCTGCAACCAAAGAAATTATTCTCTATGAACAGTCAAGCCATACGGTCTTTCATGAGTTAGGGCATCATATCATTAAGTCATCCTTAGCCCTTGATATTCCAAGTTACCCGAAGAATGAGGTGTTAGCCGAGCTTTCTGCCTATCTTTTAATGATTCGCTTTGATGAAAATATCAATTACAATTTTAAGTATAGTAATATATGGAGTGAGAGGATAACAGATAGTTTTGAATTAGAGGTGTTTGAGCAGTATTTTAAGAGTCTAACCACATTTTTAAAGACTTTTTTTTCTTAAGACTATTCCTTTTTATTATTAATAGTGCCTATATTTTTTATTTTTTTTTCCATTTTAAATAAAATTCTTTCAAATTAAATTATCCTCCAATTTATAGGCGATAACAGTTCCATCGTCATAAGAACAAAAAAGCATTTTTTTATCTAAAATGATTTGAATTGAATTTAAACAAGAATTATAAGTTTCTTTGAAAAGTATTCTTCCTGTTTCTTCTTCAATTATAAAAAGCTCCCCTTTAGTATTGCCCACACAAATAAGAATTCTATCACAAATTTCTATGATATTTAAACACTCAGTGTTTAAACCTTTTATTTCCCATTTAACATCGAGAATTTCATTTAAACAGATTAGTTTTGATGAAAAATTCATGATTTCAAGGGGTATTGCACTATCAAAATAATCAAATGAATAAGAACTGATAATAGCATTATTAAATGTTGGAGAGGGATAAGATACACATTTCCATATATAATCTTCAAATGTTTTAGTTTTGAATTCAGTCTGTGTTTTTCTATTTATAAAATGTAATTTCTTATCATCACCACCACATAACACTACCCCTCCCTTGATTGAATTTAAATAGCAAACACATCGTATTTTATTAGAAAATTTTTTAAACCAAAGGAGTTTTCCATCAAGACCATTAAAGCATCGTATAGTACCGTCATTTCCTGCGCCTAATATTAATTTTTTGTCATTTATGAAAATAGTCGCATCTCCTATGCCATCTTGAAAAATTTGTCCCCAAATTAAGTCACCGTTAAATGGATTCAAAACTCTTATTGTTTTATCAAGAGAAAACGCAATTAATTCATAAATATCATCATTATTAATGTCTTCTATAAGAATACCGCTAATAGAGGCGTTAAAATTATGGTTCCATAGACTTTCTAAATTATATGCTTTCCCACATTTAAATGTTCTTAAATAGCCATCTAATCCACCTAAAATTAATTCATTTTTTCCGTCATTATCGATATCAAATATTTTTAAATGCCAAATTGGTTTATTTTTTGAAATAAGTTCTTTATGTAATAATTGGCCATCCAGGGAAAGGAAGAATAAGCTCCCCGTTTTATTGTAGGTGATAATTTCTATTTGACCATCATTATTAATATCTCCTAATTGAAATCCAAGTATTGGTTCATGATAATTAGAAGTCCAGAGTTCTTTAACTTTCAAGGTTAAGTAATTGTTTGATATTAAAAGTCTCGGTTTAAATTAAAAAAATAATAATTAGTAGATAACTTTTTTTAATAAAACTGAAATTTATATTTTTTATATTATTATCAAAGTTAGGATTATTATAAATTAATCAAAAATTAAGAAATAAGTATAGAAAGGAGTTTAAAAACAATGTCTTTTGACATAAAGCTAGATATGGATGCTTGTACTGGATGTGGTACATGTTATGAAGTATGCCCTTCTGAATGCTTTGGTGAACCTGAGGGAGGAAAAGTAAACGTAATAGAAGAAAACCGGGAAGATTGCGTAGGATGTAGGGCTTGCGAAACTCAATGTCCTGAAGAGGCAATAGAGATTATAGAAAACTAACTATTAGAACCAGTAATCACATTTTCTTTTTTTTATTTATTATTGATTTCTTATCTTTTGAGCAATTTTATTATTTACCATAATAAAATTCTGCCACACTTTTTGCACACGCCTTCATTGATTTGTGAATTAATACAATTTTCATGGTATTGAGCTTTGCATGCTTGACAAAGATATATTTTTCCTTTATATTCTGTAAAATCATACTCACAATAAACACATTTACTAGCGTAAGAAAAGTCTGCATTATTTATGTTTGCTTCAATTATCTGAGAAGTTTCTGTTAACCCGCTCCCTCCAATAGAAGGTGTTAAATAGTCTGATTGCGGGGGTGGTGAAACCCATTGTTCTTCTAAAGGAGGTTGATATTGTTGTTGAGTTTGAGTATGAGGTGTTTGCCAATCAGAAACATACCCTGGTGCTGGTTTTTTTGAAATCCCCATTTTTTGAGACACTTTCTCGTCTAAAATATTTGTAAGGATTAGAGCAGATGCATATTTCCCTTTAGCTCCACCTTTTTGCAAATGAGTATGGCTGATCATGTGAATAACTCGTCCCCCCATCTTACCATAATCAAATTCTATAAGTACAGGGGATTCTCCCCATTTATTTTGAATTTCCCAAGAACCAATTAACACTCTAACAGCTTGAGGATTTAAAATTTGTATTGGAAAAGATCTAGTTTCTAACCACCATCTAAATTCACTCTTCTTAGTATTTTTAACTGTCTGTTTTTGCCACTTGCTTTGTTGAATTTCACTTAATACACCATCTAAAAAAGGATGATTTGGATTAATAACTTGGCATGCAACTACAGCATCTGCAGTTCTTGCACGATTCCAGCGAATAAAACCAGGGAAAATATTTTCAATTATGCTTTGTATAGCCCAATCAGTCGTAATTAACCATCCGCCATTCATTACAAAATCTTTAACTTTTGGATAAGATGCGTGTGGTATATCACTTCCAGGGCATCCGATAAGTAAAACATCATATTGAGATAAATCTTCTTTCATAATTTCTTTTTCTCTAATGACTTTTTTTAATGATGCGTACATATGCTCTATTACCTTTTTAGGTTTTTCATATCTCCCATTAACTGCTAGAATTTTTCCATGTTTTTCAACAGCTTGCACAACATCTTTTTTATCGAGTGCTTCCATTTTTCGTTTCTTTACTTCCGAATAAAGATCCTTCCAACTCATGTGATTAGCCTTTAAATAAAGTTATAAGGAATTTAGTGTTATTTTATAATTATTATAACTGAATTAATATATATATTTTGATTAAAAGGGATAATTTTGTTAAATTTTAAAGATTTAGGACAACCTTTTGAATTTTGGGAATACTTCGAAAAAGTTTCTAAAATTCCTCGTTGCTCTGAGCATGAAGAGAAAATTAGAACATTTATAAAAGAAGAATCCGAGAGCTTGGGTTTTAAATATAAGATTGATTCTATTGGTAATCTTTTGATCAATATTCCCGCTAAATCAAAACAAATAAAAAATTGCGTTTTACAATGCCATATGGATATGGTTTGTGAAAAAAATGAATCAGTTACTCATGATTTTTTAAAAGATCCATTAAGATTAAAAATTGAAGAATTAAATAACGAAAAATGGATTACAGCTGAAGGGACTACTCTAGGTGCTGATAATGGAGTTGGGATATGTTATATATTAACTCTAATGAAAAAGATTCAACAAGGAGAATTAATATTAAATTCATTAGGGTTAGATTTATTGTTTACTGTAGATGAAGAACAAGGCTTGCGAGGAGCATTTGCAGTTGAAAAAGATTTTTTAGATGGAGATTTTCTTATAAACCTTGACTCTGAAGAGGACGATGCTGTAACTATAGGATGTGCTGGTGGTCTTGTTCATATAATAGAAATAAAAAAAGATACAGTAAATATCAATCTTCAAGATAAAAAATTAATTCCAATAAAGATTTTTATTTCTGGTTTATCAGGAGGTCATTCTGGAGTAGATATTCATTTAGGGAGAGGAAATGCATTAAAAATAATTGGTCAAATTCTCTGGGAGTTAAGTGAAAAATATTCAATTAATATTTGTTCTATAGATGGAGGTAATCGAACTAACGCGATACCTAGAGAAGCCTCTTCTATCGTTTATATTGATATAAACAAAGCTTCAGAGATTCTCAATTTTATTTATATGATTTTTAATAAAATAATGGTACTTTTTGATGGTATTGAACCAAATTTAGACTTGTCCATAAAAGAATTAGAAGATTATACCAATAACATAGTTATGTCAAAAAATCTTCAAGATAATCTATTAAATATAATGTATCTAATACATAACGGTCCTATCTCAATGCACCCTCGTATAAAAGATTTGGTATTCACATCTTCTAATTTTGGGGTAATATCTACTGGAGATGATGATATTACAATCAAATTAAGCCAAAGAAGTTTAAGTGAATATTTTAAATATGTAATCTGGGAGAAGACTAAAGCTCTATTAGAGTTAAGTAATTTAAAAATTAATATAATAAAAGATTCAGATTATCCTGGGTGGACACCAAATTTTCAATCTAAACTATTAGCGAACTATAAGGAAGAATATAAAGAAATTTTTAAAGATGATGTAAAAATTAAGGCTATTCATGCTGGATTAGAGTGTGGAATTCTGAAAAAAAAGTTTCCTCAAATGGAAATGATTTCAATAGGACCTACAAACGAAGGGGCTCATTCTCCAGATGAAAAATTAAAAATTCAATCTGTTGAAAAGGTATGGAAAGTATTACTTAATTTACTTAAAAAAATAAGTTAGAAAATTATATATTGTTAGAAATTAATTAAAAAAGTTAATAAATTTAATTTAATAATTATTTCATAATTTATGCAAAAAAACACATCTAAGAAAGAGGAAATTATTGGTTCTGAAACAGTTATAGAAAAAATTAGAACTAAAACACCTTGGATTTTTGGAAATTCACTAAGAAAACCTAAAGTTAATTTTCCAAAAATGAAGATTCCAAGAATTTCTCTTCCAATGCCATCAAGATCTTTAAGCATCGTAGCGATCTTAATAATTTTATTTTTGCTTCAGATGGGAGTAGTTTATTTAATAGTGAGAGAACCCTCCGCACTTGGGGCTACTCAACAAGGAAATCCAGTATTCATCTATCAAGATATTCACGATAGTTATATCATAGAAAGTATAGTTGCATCCGTTTTGATTTTTTTTTGTTCGACAGGATTCATTATGCTATATCAAGCATCAAAATACGTGTATAATAAAAAAATGGCAATCTGGATTTTAGGAATAGGACTATTAATGATCTTTATTACTTTTGTATTACTTCAGTATATGATTGGTGTTAAAGCAGGAACTATCGATTATTGATTAATCTCATTAAAATAATGAATTTATTCATAGATATCAAAAAAAAGAAAAAGTATATTTAAAAAAATATAAAGTTAAGTCTTTAATTATTACCCTTTAAATGCTTTATACCCTGATTCATCTAATAAATTGCCCTTTTCTGTATCCCAATTTGATGGTTCGATTTTAAAGAGCCAAGCTGCAAAAGCATCTTCATTAATTTTTTCTGGTTCATCCATTAAATCTGAATTAATTTCAGTTACACTCCCACTTACAGGGGAATAAATATCACCAACAGCCTTGCTTGATTCAACTGTACAATCAATTGGATCGCTTGAAGGTTCGTCTCCATCCATTTTTACTTGTTCAAGTCCAGCACCTTCAAGACCTTCCACGTCAACAAAGCTGATTTCTCCAAGCTGTTCTGCAGCGTAAGGAGTAATTCCAACCATTTTGGTCGCATCATCAAACCATTGATGAGTTTTGGTAAACCATTTAGCCATTTTTATCTAACTCTTTTTTACTTAATTATGAATTCTAATAATATTGAATTAAATAGTATGTCTTTATTAATTAAGGTAATAATTTAAAATTTTATTATTGATATTTCAAAATAAATGATCCAAAAAGATGGATTCTAAAATAAGGGAAGAATTAGATTTCTATGATGAATTTAGGGATTGGTATATTCAAATAATAGATGACTTTAATTTTAGTCATGAAAAGGATTGTGAAGCTCGGGATTATTTGTCATCATTACTATCTAAAAAAAATAAGAATTGGAGTTTAGATGAAATTTTAAAATTATTTAGTGATAAAATATCATCAAAAAAAGCTATTTTGGTTTTTGGGTGTGGACCATCCTTAGAAAAGACAATTGAAATAATCTTGAAAAGAAAGGGTTTAGAATATTTCAATAGATTTATAAATTTAACTGCAGATGGTGCTTCAGTTCTTTTAAGAGAAAAGGGGATTAAAATCGATGCAATATTCACTGATTTGGATGGTATCACAAAAAATGAATTCCAAAATACTCTTTTTAATATTGTCCATGCACATGGAGATAATATAAAGGCTTTGAAGTTTTTTAAGAATGAGATATTAAAATTTAAAAACATCATAGGAACCACCCAAGTAGAGTCAAATGTAAATTTAATAAACCCTGGAGGATTTACTGACGGAGACCGAATACTTTATTTTATACGTTCCTTATTATCTTCATTTCATATAATATTTCTCATAGGAATGGATTTTGGAAGTATAATAGGCAAATTTTCAAAATTGGATGTAGATAGAAGTCAGAATGCAAGCCCTGAAAAAAAAAAAAACTCAAGTATGCATTACAATTAATAAAATGGTTAAAATATAAAATAGAAAATGAAATATATTTAGTGAATTCTAATTATGTTTCTGAAGATTTTGTAAATCTTTCAATAGAAGATTTTTTTAAATATTAATATCCCAAAATTAAATTTTGTAATCTTGAATTCCATTAGATGTAATTTTATAGAGCATTCTTTTTTCAGGAAGCCTTAAAGAATTTACTAATTGAACATATCTTTTATCTTGTTCTTTATAGTCCAAATATATATATTCTGAAAAAAATTGATTCAATATATGGTTACCCCCCGGTATTGCTCTAATGGTGGTTTCTCGATTTAAATTTGAGATTACTTGAGCCGTTATTATGGTAATCAAATTATAATCTTTAGTAAGCTGGTTAATTTTATCTAAAACCTTTAAAAAAGTAGTTTTAGTTTTATTTGGAGAAATTTCCTTATTTGCTAGTTCAGAATTATAATGGTTGTTTATTGTATCAATAATTAGGACGCTAAAATCATTCGTTTTTAAAAAATTTTCAAGCTCTCTTAATGATAATAGTAGAGCAGAATTACTCATAATTTTTGACACTATAATATTTCTGAGTAATTCATTGTATTCAATTTCTCTCTTTAGAATTAGTTCCTTAATCCGTTCAGGACGAAATGTATTTTCTGTATCAAAATAAAATATGAATTCATGCTTTTTTAGAGTATAATTTCCAAAAACCTTAGAGAACTGATTATATGCTTGAACACATAATTGATGGCACAATTGGGTCTTTCCAGTTTTATTTTCTCCAAAAATCAAATATTTCTTTCGTGAGTGAAAACCACCTCCTAAAGTATCATCAAAATTCTTTGCTCCTGTATGTAAAATGTGTTTCTGTTTCTCTAAAACTTCGAAATTATTAATAATTTCTTTTTTTTTTATTATTTGCTGATTATTGATTTCTAATATCTTGCTAATAGTCATTATTATTTATTATTGAAATCTTCAGTATAAATAAACTTTGATTTTATTAATATAAGATACACTTAGAATTTGTATGAAATTTTAAATAAAATCGAAAGATTAATTTTAAAATATTCATAAAGATTATATCATAGTGCTTTTAATTATAATAAATTACAAGTAATTATTAGAAAATCGCGGTAATTTCAAAAAAATATGGCAAAGAAGAAAAAAGAAACATGTCCTTATTGTGGAAAGAGTTTTGCTTATCTATCTCGTCATAAGTGTAAGATTAAGGAGCGTGTTGAAGGACCTTTAGAAGAGAAATCAGATGTTGAGAGAAGAATCGAAAGAATTGAAGAAAAAAAAAAGGAATTCAACCGGAATTTGCGAAAAGATGAAAAAATAGTTCTTTCAATAATAAATCGAGAAAAAGATATATTATTTAATAGGCTAATGAATTTAAGTAACAAACAACGCAATGATCTAGAAGAAATATTAGAATTCTTAGTGTTAAAGTCAAAAATTAAAATGAAACGGGAATTAGTTGATGCCTCATGGACTAAACATATCTTTGCTCTTGAGGAAATTGAAACAAAACTAGAGGATCTAAAAATAAATAAAAAAAGAAAAGATTTTATTTGGAATATGTTTTCAAAACAGCCATGCTTTATTTGTCCCTTTAGGGATAAATGCAATGAGACTAATCTAGACCAATTCAATCCTCGACATTGTCCATGGTTAACCGAATGGATAGAAATTGTCTCAAAAGGAGAAGATTATAATATTAATTTTGATGAAATTGAATCTCGAATGCAAAATGTATAATTAAATTTTATTTAAACCCACTAGGAAAATTTCATTGCTTTTCTTTTTTGAGGATTTTGGTTTATAAGATTTTAAAAATCTAAAAATATGCTTCATTTTTCTTGCGAAGCTATCAAAATCAGAACCTTGGAAAGCTTTTATCACCAATATTCCTTTGTGTTTTAGATTTTTTTCTACCAAATTCAATATTGTATTGCAAAGGTTTATTTGTTTAATTTGATCTGTGAATTTATTACCGGTCTTCTTTATTGATGCATCTGATAAGATTAAATCTAATTTACTTTTAAAAAAAGAATCAATTTGTGCTTGAAATTCTTGTTCGGTAAGATCTGCTTTGATAATTTTAATATTTTCAATTAGAGCTACATTTTTAATATCAACTCCCATTATTTTGTAGTGATCTCGATGATAAAATTGATCCTTATACTTATCTATATTTTCTTCAGCAAATTTTTTAGCAACTTGTAACCAGGAACCAGGAGCGCTTCCTAAATCTAATATATAAAATGCTCTTTTAAATATATTAAACCTTTTTTGAATCTCAAATAATTTGTATGCTGATCTTGCCCGAAAACCTTCTTTTTTTGCCTGCTTGTAAAATGATTCCTGTTTATGCAAATCTCTGCTAATATATAGTCTAATTTATATAATTAATTTTGTATTTCAAGCAAAATATTTTTTATTGTTAGTACATTCAAATCACTTTTTATTGATAAAGGATTAAAATGTGTCCTTGAAGCTTGATATCCTAATTTTTTAATTTCATTAATAATATCTTCTATTTTTGGAACAAATGGTAGTTTTAAGTTTTGACAAAGCTTATGGATATTATAATATGAAATGGGCAAATCATTTTCTTCAAAGGCATAGATTAAGAGTTTTTCTATTCTTTTTTTATTTTGAGAGCTAGAATTGCTATTTAAAGATAATATCTTTTTTACAAAATTAACATCATGAAGTTTACCAATCCATAAAGGTCCTGCATAATCAAGACCTCCTCTATTATTACATAGAGGGCATTCTTTGGGTGAATTTAAGATATTACTTCTAAAGCTGGATCGATATCCACAATGATTGCAATGTAAAATGTAACCGTATTTATTAAAAAATTTTGAAATCATTTTTATATTTTTAAATGATAAACAGAACAATCTAATAAAATGACCTGAATAGAACGTTAACAGAGGAATGATTCCAATCTTATTTATATTTGCTATTCGAGAAATGAAGTATATTAAAATGCGCGCACCAATTTCTTTACAATATTCAGTATGAAGAGGTTTAGATAAATATTTCCTAATACAAGCTTTTGGTCTTACTCCAAATAAAACAGCTGTGTCTGTAGCGGTAATACACATCAAACCATTTACTTTTTGTAAAGTTTTAAAGGCAGAATCTATATAAAGATTAGGTGTTCCAAATGGATCGATTGAAATTACATTTGGTTTTTTCTGTTTTTTACTTGACTTACTAGCAATTTCAGAAAAAAGGAGGTTTGCATCCTTATTAGTTAAAACAATTTGAACAGGTTCTTTATCTAAATTATTAAAATTCATATTTTTCTTTATTAAACTAACAGCTTCGGGATTTATATCATTAATATAAATCTTTTTTACTTCTGTACACTCTTTTAAAATTCTAATAGCACCTACTCCCGATGCTGCCATAGAATCCACGATAATTAACTCATTTTGATTAAATAGATCACTATAAGCACTTATACCTAAATTTGTAATGTCACGATTAATCTCCATTCTTTTATTATAAAAAACGTTCATAGCTTTCGAAGGGATTGATATTTTATCAACATTATAAATGTAGAATTCAGTCGAGCCTTCCCTAATTAACGTTAGATCTTTTTGTTCCATTATATTATATTTAATAAATAAATCAAAAAGATTAAACTTTGTAAACGCTTTTATAATAGGATTAGGAAAATCATGAAGATTTCATAGAAATAGAATCAAATTATCTGGAAATTAACCTTATCTTACATTATTCAAATCCTTTTTCTCTCAAATGTGAAATGAATTCAATTGTATAGTTTTCAGATATATTAGTAAAATAAAATTTTCTTTCATTTAATTTATTTGATTTGATTATTTTCAAATTATAGTTTACCCAAAATTTCATTACATTTCCCCCACTTTGAACATCTATTATTAGATCGTCTATGCTTTTTCTACTTAATTCATTAATTACTAAAATTTCAATATCATAAATCTCATTTAAATATGTTAAATTAGCTAAAATTTGATTTAATTGGTAGTTTAGATTATAATTCTTCTCTTTTTTGTCTTTATTTAATTCTAATCGATATAAATTAGTTAATGAATCGATAATAATTAATTCTATTTTGGGCTTATTGTAGTTTGGAGACTTTAAGATTAAAAATTCAAAATTAAAAATAATATAGTTCAATTCTTCAAAGTTAGTAGTTTGAATAAACAATATATTATCTAAAATATCCATAGAATCTTTATAAATCAACTTAATTTTATCAAAGGGAAAATTGGGCTTGGTGTAAACATATATGATGGATTTTCCATACTTTGTAGAATTGATTGCTGTTTGGAGTGCAAATGTTGTCTTTCCAACACCAAAATCTCCAAATACAGAAAAAATACCTCTTAAAATATTTTGAGAATTAAAATATTTATTTAATTCTAAGGCTGGAAATTTCATGTAATTAAAAATTATTAATTTTATCTAATATTTATAATTATAATTTGAGAAATAAAATTTTATATATTAGAACAGAAAATTTAAATTTCTTTTATCGAATAAATAAGGAACTAACTCGATTAAATATTAAATTTGAGGTTCTAAATGTAAAAGATAAATTACCAAATATTCCTTCGGTTATTCTTACCACCTCAGAAGAAATTCTTAAATTTAAAAATCCTTATGAAAAATTAAAAATTCTCTCTTATTCTTATGAGAATAATTTCCAACATTATGTTTTAAAAGTTTTAGCGGCTTATAAAATAGAATACAAAGAGTTTTATTCAGATTTAATGTTTTCGATAGATCCTGGTACTAAACAAATTGGAATCGCTATATTTTTAGATGACTTGTTTTTACTTTCTCATACTATTTATGATAAAGATGAATTCATTGAATTTATCCTTGATAAAGTAGAATGTTTCCAAAATGATAATCTAAATTTTATGAAACTAGAATTCAAATTCGGAAGTGGTGTTTTACCATTAACAATCGAACTTTTAAAAAAGGTCTATGATAGTTTTGGGGTGAATAAAAACATGATATTATCCTTAATTGATGAATCAAAGTCATCAAAAACAAAAATTAAAGATAAAAAAAAAAGAGTGAGAACTAAACATGAAATTTCAGCTTTGATTTTAGCGTTGAGAAGAGGTATAGAAATAAATCAATCAAATTATTCTAAAATTCTTAAACAGATTAAATTAAAGGAGTTAGTTTATAATATGAAATATAAAAAAAATTTTGTAGAACTTGATGAATCTATTATTAATTTAACAGAACTTATAGATAAAATATTAAGCAATGAAATTTCTCTAAGTCGTTCTTCTGAAATTCTTTATGGAAATACCACAGATTAACATTAAGATGACATGCTAGCCCTTATCCTTGATTTTTCACAATAACAATTAAAAATATACTCAATTGAGATAAATATGAAGAGAGTAAAAAGCATCGACATTTTTAGGGGAATAGGGATGGTTTACATCATGGTAGGACATATGATTGATTGGTGGTCTCAACCTATGGATAACTGGTTGTTCTATGTGTATGTCTCTCTTTTTTCAGCGTTGGGTGCTGCTGGTTTTGTATTTATCTCTGGTGTGAGCACTATGATTTCTTATAGAAATAGAATTGAAAAAACAAAAAACTCGAAAGAATATAATTTAAATAACGCTAGAAAAGAATATTATATTCGAGCATTATTAATTTTGGGGCTTGCTCTAGTTTACAATTTTATTGTAGCAATCCAATTTTTTGATATAACAATAATTTGGAAATGGTTTATTATATTAACAGTAGCAGGGTGTCTATTATTAGCTTGGCCATTGTTAAGAAAATCAAAATTAGCTAGAATTTTAATTGGATTATTTATATGGGTTATTAACCAGTTTTTATTTCATGTTTTATTACCATTTGAAGCACAAGGGAATTTACCGGGGATTCTTTTTTATATCTTTTATAATTCTAAAGATCAGAATCCCATTTTATCATTCTTTACTTTCTTTCTAATAGGTACTGTATTAGGGGATATTATTTATGATTTTTCATCCATAGAAGATGAAACTGAAAGAAAAAAAGTGTTTAAAGAAAAAATAGCATTCCCAATTTTAATAATTGGAATGATATTTATTGCATTTGGTATTCCATTTCTATATCCAAATCTATTTTCCGTAAGAATTCTCACAATTAAAACAAACTTTTGGTGGTTAATTTATACTATTGGTTTAGACCTGATTGTAATAATAGCTATGTTATCATGTGAGGTCTTCGGATTCTTCAAAGCAAAAAAAAGTTATAGATTTCTGTTCTATTTTTCTTATTATTCTCTAACTCTTTTTCTGCTACAAAATTTAAATTTCATTCTATTTTACGATTTATTGAATAGATATAATATTTGGTTTTTTATCATAGTGACCATCATACTATATGGTATATTTCTAAGATTTATATATATGAAATTAGAAGGAAAATTTTCTTTGAAAGTTCAAATTGGTAAATTATCTGTATCCTTAGCTCGAAAAAATAAAAAATATGAATAGAAATTTAATAAAATAACTTGCTATCAAAATGAAACTTCAAAGGATTAAGAGTATCGATATTTTTCGTGGATTATGTATGACTTGGATGGTTTTAAACCATCTAATCGATTGGTGGTTGCTAAGTAGTTCTTCTGGGTTGCATAATGCTACAATAATGATATTAGACCCAATAGGTGCATCTGGCTTTTTATTTATTTCTGGTGTGAGTATCTCTATGTCCTATAGGAGGAGACAGATTAAAGCAAGAACCTCAGAAGATATGAATATGAGAATAGTAAAAAATTCATACTTTTTTCGTGCTCTTTTCCTTTTTATAATTGCAATTTCTTACAATATACCAATTGCAATTGTTTTAAATAACCCTTCTTACATTTGGACTTGGTTTGTTCTATTAACAGCAGCTGTATCCATGTTTATGGTCTGGCCATTTTTACATACCTCAAAAAAAGTTAGAGTTAGTGTTGGTTTTTTTATAATCGTTGCCAATCAAGCGATATTGAACTTTTTATCGGCTTTTCAAGGTGAGTTTTATATCTTTAGAATTTTATATCATGTGTTATATAACAATATTTATCAAGATCCAATTTTGACTTTTTTTCCTTTTTTTCTATTAGGAACAGTTTTTGGAGATATACTGTTCGATTCATATATAAATAACAAGTCTATTAATAAAAAAGTAGATTTAAAAAGAAGGTTTTTAATTCCAGCAATATTAATAGGAATTTGCTTAATAATAATTGGAATTCTGATTAAATTTCCTGATTTTTTATACAGACAACGTTTTTCATGGATTATATATTCTTTAGGAATAGAGACTCTCTTGCTTTCCATGCTA